>NZ_JBSFYR010000051.1:0-54292 GCF_053599875.1 Streptomyces sp. NPDC005151
ACCGTCGCCATGACCGCTGCCGCAGTGGGCGCCGCGGTCATCGCCACTACCGGCATTACCTATGCCTCGGCCGCCGGATCCACCCAGGCTGCCCCGTCCGTCCAGCAGGCTGCCCCTGCTGTTCAGCAAGCCGCCCCTGACGCGGCTCCGCTGGGCGGTGACGGCGGGAACGGCGGTGGCGGCAAGGGGAACGAGGGAGGCGGCAAGGGGAACGAGGGAGGCGGCTACGGCGGCAACGAGCGTGGCGGCAACGAGCGTGGCCACAAAGAGCGCCGCCACCACCGGGAGGAGGGCCGGATCTTCATCAACGAGCGGTCGTACTCCGCCCGTGGGGAGGATGGCTGCATCACGGTGGTGAGCGGTCTGGGTGCCAAGAGCTTCAACGTCCGTAACGACAGCCGCCGGACCGTTGAGTTCTTCCAGGGGGCGACCTGCGACAACGGTTCCCCGGTTGCGACGGTCGGTCCCTGGAGCACCAGCAACGGTGTCTTCACCCGTAAGCACATCCGCGGCGGCGTGAAGGTCCGCAACGGTGTCGTGGGCAGCTTCCGGGTGGTCCGGGACCACTTCGACAGGTTCGACAAGGACGACAGGTTCGACGAGGGCGACCGGTACTGACGGAGCCGCTTGCGCCATAGGGAAACTCCGGCCCGTCGGAATCGGGCCGGAGTTTCCGGCATGCGCGGGCATTCCCCGGCAGACGCCCGGAACCCCTGCACCCGCTACGCCGCACCCGGCGTTCACCGAGGCGCCCCGCGTGTCGCCGTAGCCGGCACCCCGCGGGCTACAGCGCATCGAACACTTTGCGGTTCCGGTTCCGCCGGATCCACCTGCGCACCGGAGGGCGGCCAGGCCATCACGCCATATCTCGCGGGAATCGAACGCCTGCGTGCCGTCAGGCAGCATCACCGGGGGAGTGAGCCGCACATGGGAGCCGGCCGTCTGCCCGCACGACCGGCCGCAAGCCGCACGGCTGGACCGGCCCCTGCTGCGCCCGGCCCGATGGATCGTGCCATTCCTGCCCGGCCTTGCTTTGGTCGTCATGGTCCGGGCCATGGCGACCGGCTACTTTCGCAGGCACCGCTGGACCGACCCGCCGCGGCCGGCCGCGCCCGGCCGGCCGGTACCCGCCGTGCCCGGGTACCGGCGGCGGGTGCCACAGCCGGTCAGCGTGCGGGTGTGTCGCCGGTGAAGGCCGCGGAACGGCTCCGTACGAAGTCGTGGAGACTCAGCGGGGAGTGTCCGGTGATCAGCTCCACGTCGCCAGTGGCCCGGTCGTACCTGTTCTCGGCGTGGAGGCTCGCCATCGTGGAGAGGTGCTCGCGAATGTGCTCCGGCAGGCCCAGGGGGTTCAGCCTGGTGCGCACCCATTGCGCGTGGGGGACGTCGAGGTAGGTGATGTTCCTGCCCAGTGCGTCAGTGAGCTCGTGCGCGATGGCTGTCATGTCGCGGGAACGCTCTCCGGTCAGGTGGTAGGTGCGGCCCACGTGCGTGTCCGGCGTGGCAAGAACGGTGGCCGCGACCTCGGCCACGTCCTGGGTGGCGACCGGGGAGGTACGGCCCGATCCGAAGGGAAGCCGGATGGTGTTGTCCTGCGCGACATCGGCGGCCATGATCATCTGGAAGATCGGGTTCTCCATGAACACCGTGGGCCTGATGTGGGTCACCGGCAGGCCGGACCAGTTGAGGGTCTGTTCGGCGAGCCAGTGCTGACGCTGTTGCCGGGACTCGCTGGTGCTGGCCAGTGTCATCTGGGAGACCGTCATCTGGGACATGTTGACGAAGACCTCGAGATGACCGTGGTCCAGGGCGGCCGCTGCCGCGGTCACAGTCGCCTCCAGATAGTACGAGGAGACGCCCAGTCCGAAATACACCCGGCGACAGCCGTCGAGCGCCCGCACAACGTCGGCCGCACGGGTCAGATCGCCCACGGCGACATCCGCCCCCAGAGCACGGAGCTCGGCGGCGCGCCCGTCGTCGCGGTGCACGAGGGCACGAACCGGCAGACCGTCGCCGCGCAGGCGTTCCACCACCAGCCGGCCGACGCCGCCGGCGGCGCCTGTCACGAGGGTGAGGGCAGTTTTGGGAGAGGGGATCGAGGGTCGGTGCGCCATGGGCGTGATCCTTCCGGTTGGCAGTGCCCGGCTGTGGGACGCACTGCCGGGCACACCGGTATGGCGTAGAGGTACAACGAGTCACGGCAGAGGGGACAACGGGACCGTCCACGCGAAGAAGCCCTCCCCGTAGCCGCTCGCACAGGCGATCGCGGACGGTGCGGCCGCGGATGACCGCATCGTCGTACCCACCGTCACCGGCACCGCCCGGGCTGCGCGCCTGTCTCAGCGTCTCAGATTGGCTTGGGTCTCCTGGGTGATCCTGGTGTTGCGGGATCGCCTGGCTCTTCTCGGCGGTGAAGTCGAGATCTTCGATCCCGATCGCCGCGACCCCGACACGCCCCGCCCAGTTGATCAACCGGGTCAGGGCGTGGCGGATCTGTGCGTCGCGGTGACCGGCGGTTCCGGACAGGGCTGCCGGCGGACGCCGCCTTTGTGCCGACGCCGCTGGGCCCGCTGCCCGTCTGGCTCGGGGCTTCGGCAGCAGCGTTGGACGCCGGTGTACTGCCTGGGACATCGTGGTCGCGACCGGCCAGGACCTGCCCCTGGAGCAGGAGTTGGCCGAGGGCCTGTGGGGCGCGGCGGATCAGCTCGTCGACCGGCTCCGCGACTCCTTCGGCGTCTTCGCCCCGGCCCTGCAGCAGGCGCGGGGCGGCGACCGGGCAAACACGCTGCTGGCCTTCGTCGGACGCGACCCGCACTGGCGCCCGGAGACACGGGCCGCAGTACCCGTCCGTCCCAACTGCCTTCGCTGACGGGGACGGCGGGATACCGCACAGCGAGCGACCCCCGGGCAGGGAAAGCGCCGAAGGCCGCCTCACGCCTGAACATACGCGGCCGCCGGTATCAACGCCCAGGAGCCGTCTCCACTCCCACCGAGGAGCGTTGTTCCTGCCCGACCCGGCCCCCGGTTCTGCCGCTCGAGTGTCGTCTGCCACGAGAACAAAGCGGCTCTGCCGCCGTGGTGTCACAGCGGCGACGCCCGGCAACGACGCCCCTGCCGGTACGCGGTCGTATCGCGGCCGTGTGCGCTCGGGGAGTGCGAATCGCATCGAGGTGTGAAGGGTCGAGCGTCGCCCCAGGGCAAGGTCCTCGTGGCGCGATGAGCCCGGCGGACTCGTCCACCTTGCAGACTCGGACTCTGTCCGGACGGCACGGCGCGGGTGCACCGGGATCGGACCGGCGAGGCGGCCACGACCAGCGGCTTGAACACTGTTCCGCGGTGGCCCGCCGTGCGTGCACCTCGATCTCGGTGTTCATCGGGGGCCGGCGCCGCACATGAGCATCGTGGCGGCCGGTCCGACCTTCAGCTTTCGTCGTCCTCCGCCCGGCGCTCGCCCTCAGCCTGGGACGGCTGGGTGCGTGTGGTGGCCGGATGCCGCTGCTCAGCCGGATTCATGTCCTCTTCCAGCCTCTCGCCCTCGGCCTGCGACGGAGTCGGGTACTCGTCGGTCGGGCGCATGGTTGCCTCCACAGTCGGAACACATGCATACAAAATGAGCGTAACGCTACGATGCGCGGCCGCTGCGCATGCCGTTCGGTGCGGTCTGCGGATTGCGCGAGGACTCCGGCACCGGGAGGGCAGGCAAGAGTTCTTCCCGGACCGCGTGGAAAAGACCGGGCGCCGGCTCCACGGCAACCCGAGGCCGGTGCTGCAGCAGCCGGCGCTGCGACGGAGGCCGGACCGGTCCGTGTTCACGTCTCTTCTTGATCGGCGCAGGACAGGGACGTTACCGGCCGGTCCGGTGAGCCTGCGGGAAGATCCGTTGCGATCTGCGCGGCGGGCCGGGGCGGTCTACGGTGAGAAGTGATGCCTCTGAATCGGCTGGGTCTGGTTGTCCACCAAGGCCGGCCCGCCGCCGTCGCGGCGGCGCGGACCGCCCGTATGTGGTGTGCCTCGCGCGGCATTGCCTGCACCGACATCGACGTGTGGCGGGAGGGGGAATCGCGGCACGGCGGCCAGG
The DNA here is from genome assembly GCF_053599875.1 of Streptomyces sp. NPDC005151. NCBI lineage: Bacteria > Bacillati > Actinomycetota > Actinomycetes > Kitasatosporales > Streptomycetaceae > Streptomyces > Streptomyces sp. NPDC005151. The sequence continues at coordinate 4,079 of NZ_JBSFYR010000051.1, forward strand.
AGGAGGCCGAGGCAGCGGGCCACCCCGGGCTGATCATCACGTTCGGCGGTGACGGCACGTTTCTGCGCGGGGCGCGGATCGCCGCCAAGGACGGGGCGGCGGTGCTGGGCGTGAACGTGGGCCGGCTCGGCTTCCTGACCGAGATCACCACCGACCAGGTGGAGGACGCTCTGGACGTTCTCCACCGGGATCAGGCGGTGATCGAGGAGCGGATGGTGCTCACGCTGCGCGCGTCGCGCCCGCTTCGCACGCCCGTCGGCCTGGACATGGTGCTGTGCTACGGGCGCGGTCCCGCGCTGCCCGCGCCGGCCGTGCGCCCCGCCGGGGTGCAGACGGCCGGCTGGGGTGTCGCCCTGGACGTCACCGCCGTCAATGACGTGGTCCTGGAAAAACTCGCCCGGGACCGGCAGGCGAGCGTGGCCGTGTACCTGGCCGGGCAACTGCTCGCCTCCTACTCGGCCGACGCGGTGATCGTGGCAACCCCGACCGGCTCGACCGCCTACAACTTTGCCGCGGGAGGGCCGGTTCTGGACCCCGCCGCCGACGCCATCGTCTTCACCCCGGTCGCTCCGCACATGGCCTTTGACCGCACCGTGATAGCCGCGGTCGACGAGGCGGTCGTGGTACACGTGCTGCCGCATTCCGGCCGGGTGGCCGTGAGCATCGACGGGCAGACGCGCGGAGTACTGGAACCGGGGGACTGGGTTGCCGCCTACCGCGCACCGTACCGGCTGCGCCTGGCTCGTCTGGCACCGCTGGCGTTCTACCACCGGCTGCGCGAGCGCTTCCAGCTGGCCGACGCCCCGGCGGCCGCCGTCGACCAGACCCCGCTCTTCCACCGGCCCGACACCCCGCCACCCGACGATCTGGCCCACCTGCGCCGGCCCACGCCGCCCGCCGCATGAACGCAGGGCCGGTGATTTTGCCGGCTCTGCGAGGCTGACGAACCCGCCGCCACAGTCACGGCGCGGCACACGGCGGTGGCAGCTGAAGCGGCAGAGCCAGGTACACATGCGTGGAGATTTAAGCTGTTATCAGGGTTATTTTCGGCTTCATGGCGGTGGCGCCGTGGTGGCAGGGAGGCCTGGCATGGCGTTCGAGAGTGCCGGATGCAGTGGATACGGGCAAGGGGCGGGCTCCCCGCGCTACCTGCCGATCGCCGACCACGGCCTGATCGGCGACCTTCGTACCGTCGCGCTCGTGGGCACCGACGGCACGATCGACTGGTACTGCTGCCCACGATTCGACGCACCCAGCGTGTTCGGCTCCATCCTGGACGCGGACCGGGGCGGATCGTTTCAGCTGGCCGCCGACGTGCCCGCGCGGACCCGCCAGTTCTACTTTCCCGACACCAATGTGCTGATCACACGGTTCTTCGCCACGGACGGGGTGGGCGAGATCCAGGACTTCATGCCCATCGGCGACGAATCGGGCGAGGCCCACCGGCACCGGCTGATCAGACGCCTGCTCTGCGTCCGGGGCTCGCTTCCGTTCACCGCGCGAGTGGCTCCCCGCTTCGGATACGGGACCGAGCCGCACAGCGCACGCATTGAGGGCGACAGGGCGCACTTCGAATCCAAGAGCCTGTCCCTGGCACTGACAGCCACCGTGCCGCTCGAATGCGACGGCACGGACGCCTGGTCACACTTCAAATTGCTCGAAGGCGAGTCCGCGGTCTTCGCCCTCGACCGGATCGGGGCAGAGGTCGCTGTGCGCGGGTGTGCCCGGCGCGAGGCGGAGGAGGAGTTCCAGGCCACGGTCCGCTTCTGGCGGCACTGGCTGGGCGCCTCGCGCTACCACGGACGGTGGCGGGAGATGGTGCACCGCTCCGCACTGACCCTGAAGCTGCTCGTCTACGCGCCGACCGGCGCGATCGTGGCTGCGCCGACGACGAGCCTGCCCGAAGAGATCGGATGCGAGCGTAACTGGGACTACCGGTACACGTGGGTCAGGGACGCCGCCTTCTGCATCTACGCCATGCTCAGGCTGGGCTTCACATCGGAGGCCGAAGCGTTCATGGGCTTTCTGTCCTCCTGCATCATGTGCGAGGACGATGCCACCGGACCGCTGCAGATCATGTACGGAATCGACGGACGCCGCGAGCTTCCCGAGCGCGAACTATCAAATTTCGAGGGGTACTTGGGGTCGTCCCCGGTGCGGGTGGGAAATGCCGCCGCGACCCAGCTCCAGCTGGACATCTACGGAGCGCTCATCGACTCCATCTACCTGTACGACAAGTGGGGGCAGCCCATCAGCAGCCACCGCTGGGACGAGGTCGGCACCGTGGTGGACTGGGTCTGCGACCACTGGGACCAGCCGGACGAAGGCGTCTGGGAGATCCGCGGGGGACGACGGGACTTCCTGTACTCGCGCCTGATGTGCTGGGTGGCGATCGAGCGGGCCATGCGCATGGCGACCCGGCGCGGCTTGCCTGCCGATCTTGTCCGGTGGGGGCAGAGCCGTGACGCGATCTACCGGCAGATCATGAGACGCGGCTGGTCGGCCGAAGCCGGCGCCTTCGTCCAACAACTGGACGGCGACGTCCTGGACGCCTCCGTGCTGATGATGCCCCTGGTCAAGTTCGTCTCCCCGGTCGACCCGAAGTGGCTCGCGACGCTGGACGCCATTGGCGCGAACCTGGTCGCCGACTCGCTCGTCTACCGCTACGACACGGGAGCCAGCCCGGACGGCCTCCCGGGTACGGAGGGCACTTTTTCGATCTGCTCCTTCTGGTACATCGAAGCCCTCACCCGGGCCGGCCGCCTGGAGGAGGCCCGCCTGGCCTTCGAGAAAATGCTCACCTACTCCAACCATCTCGGCCTGTACGCAGAGGAAATCGGACCGACGGGAGAACAACTCGGCAACTTCCCGCAGGCCTTCACCCACCTTTCCCTCATCAGCGCCGCCTTCAACCTCGACCGCGCCCTCGGCTGAGCTGAGCCGGCACCGGCCGCCGCCACGGGAACGAGCACCCGGCGGCGGCCGGTGCCGGGGTCTTGCCATGCCGGACAGCCCCTTTCGCACCCACGTGCGCGGAAGACTCGTGCGGGCGGGGCCGGTGGTGGCCGCCGGGGCGCTCCTGACGTGCTGCCGAGCGTGGAGTTGCGGCCACCACACGGACGGCCGGGCAGCGTATACAACCACTGATCCACAGGCCCATGCTCACACGCGCCTCCCGCTCGTTAGACCGACCGGCAATGGGGGGGTGGCTGAAGGAGCGGGGCTGGGGTGCGTGCATCGCAAGGCGGAGGATTGAGCCATGGTGATGGACGACAACGCCGCGAGGTGCGTGCCCCAGCCCCGTGACGCCGCCCCCCCAATCGCCGGTCGGTCTAATCTGCGCAGATGACCACCGAGATGACCTTGCTGCCGCGAGTGACGCGCCCGGCTCCTGACGCTGCTCACCCCCGCCCCCGGCGCCTCGCGCCCCGCCGAACTCCCGGTGTACGGCACGGCGCTGCTGGCCCTCGGCATGGCCGGCCTGGCCGACGGCGACACCTCGGCCATACGCCTGTTCGCCCTGTCCGAACGTCTTGGTGTGCTGCGGGAGTTCCAGCCGACGATGTCCGCGGCACGCGCCCGGGGGGCGGCCGAGGACGCCGACGCGGCGGCGTACGCCGACGCGGTGTCGCAGTACGCCGCCCTGGGCGGGACGAGCTGAGGGCTGCGGCGCTCGGCCTGATCAACGAGACGGGTCGCGGTTGAAGAACGACTTCGACCAGAGGTAGCCGAGGACCGTGATGGCGATGCCCCAGCCGAGGGCGAGCCAGCCGTTGCTGCCGATCTTGGGGAGCGATGGGCGGCCGGTCGTGGACGAGGCCTCGACTTGCAGCAGTTCATACGAAATCGTATAGTCCGAAATCATGAAGTCCGAACCCGTGCCATGTGAGTGGTCTGCCCTGCTGGCGCTCCAGCGGGCCACCCACGCCACCCTGCAGGTGCTCGCCGCAGAGCTCGTCGACCTGGACCTGACCGCCTCTGAGATCAATGCGCTGGCCAACCTTGCTGACGGCCGCGGGAGAACCGTGTCCGAACTGGGCGCGGCCGTGGGCACTCGCCCCACGACGCTGACCAGCGTGCTGGACCGATTGGAACGACGCGGCCACATCACCCGGGGCACCCGCCCGGGCGACCGCCGGGCGGTGCTCATCGAGCTCACCTCTTCCGGGCACCTGGCCGCCACTACGATCCGACAGGCCGTCACCGACCTGGAGCACCGCGCGCTCGGCAACCTGCCCGCCGACGCTGTCGCCGCCCTGCGCACTGCCCTGCAAGCCCTGACGGAGGTGTCCTCATGACCCTGCACCAGCCCCGGACGCAGGCCAACGATGCACCCACCTTCGAAGCGTTGATGGCCGAAGTGATGGCGACCGCCGAGCGGTTCGGCCACCGGGAACATGTCCACCTGACGTGGCTGGCCGTGCGACAGTGCGGCGTGCCCACGGCGGTCGTCCTGGTCAGCGACGGCATCCAGCACACCGCCCGATATGCAGGTGCGCCCCAGAAATACCACGCGACCGTCAGCCGCGCCTGGGTGGAACTGGTCGGGCACCACGCGGACGAGCGTGACGAAAGCGACTTCACCGCGTTCGCCGACCACCACCCCGCGCTGTTCGACAAACGACTGCTGACCCGCTTCTACCGCCCGGCAACGCTGGCCGGCCCGCATGCGAAGAACGGCTGGGTCGAGCCCGACCTCGCCCCGTTCCCTTGGCAGGACACCGCCCAGCAGGACCCGCGGCGGCCGTAACGGAGCAAGGGCCGCACGGGTTCAGCAGGTTGTGAAGACTGGCTGGGCCCGTGCGGCCTGTTCCCATCCTGCCCCCACCGGCGTCTTCCGCGCACATCTCGGCGAGCTGATCGAAGAACTGGCACCCAGGTGGGAGTCCCGCCGCGAATCGGCCCTGCGCGAGCAGCGCGGAGGAGACCGGCGGCGGACCGCAGGGGCAGGCCCGAAACACCGGCTGGCATTCGTCGACCGGCTGCTGGTCACACCGGTGCACCTGCGCCACCAACTGCCGCACGCCGCACCGGCCCAGCTGTCTGGGACTGACCGCACCACCGTCTCCGGCGCCATCCGCGAGATCCGCCCCATCCTCGCCGCCCGCGGCTTCGCCGTGCCCGACCGCCGGGGCCTGCGCATCCGCACCCTGGAAGACCTGTTCACCTGCGCCGGGGCCGAGGGCGTGGACCTGCGCATCGACGGCACGAGGTCCAGGTCCGCCGTCCCCGCGCGGGCTGACGCTCGGCGATCCGCCCCGCGCACCCGGTTGCACCTGGTGGTCAGTTGCCGGTGGTGAGCACCATGCGGAAACGGGCTGCGCCGCTGAGCATCCGCTGGAAGGCTTCGTCGACTTCCTCCAGCGGCACCGTCTCCACCATCGGCTTCACCCCGGTCCGCGCGCTGAACGTCAGCGTGTCCTGGACGTCCTGGGCGGTGCCGGCCGGGTGGCCGTGGACGGAGCGGCTTCCCCCGATCAGCTGCAGCGGGCTGATCTGCAGCGGCTCGGGGGTAACGCCGATGACGATCAGCTGCCCACGGTGACGCAGGCCGTCGACGGTGGCAGTCATCGCGTCGGAGTTGGCCGCCGTGGCGAGCACGACGCGGGCGCCCCCCAGCGCCTGGAGGGCTTCGGCGACGTTGACGGCGCTGCTGTCGATGTAGTGCCGGGCGCCGAGCTCCCGGGCCAGTGGCTCCTTCTCCTGGCCGCGGGCGATGGCGACGGTGTCGAAGCCGAACTGGTTGGCGTACTGGACTCCGAGGTGTCCCAGGCCGCCGACGCCGAGGATCGCCACGAGGTCACCGGGCCGGGCAGAGCTGTGCCGCAGAGCGTTGAAAGTGGTGACGCCGGCGCAGCCGAGCGGCGCGGCCAGGGCGGCCGGCAATCCGTCAGGAATGCGCGAGAGCGCGGTATCGGGGGCCACCATGGCGTCGGCGAAGCCGCCGGGGTAGGCCCAGCCGGGAACCTGAAGGTTCTGGCAGTCGATGAAGTCGCCTTCACGGCAGGGCAGGCAGTGGCCGCAGTTGCCACCGAACCAGCCGACCTCGACGCGGTCGCCGACCTGCCATCCGCTCACGCCTTCGCCGAGAGCATCGATCCGCCCGGCGACCTCGTGGCCGGTGACCAGCGGGAACTGCACGCCGGGAAAGTCGGCGTGGACGAAGCCCGCATCGCTGTGACAGATGCCCGCCGCCTCGACGGTGATCCGGACGTGGCCGGGGCCGGGCTGCGGCAGTTCCCGCTCGACGATTTCGAACTTCCCGCCCGCGGCGCTGACCTGGGCGACACGCATCGTGTTCATGGAACTCTCCGTGGTAGAGCAAGGGGAAGGGGGAGGCGTGAGACCGGTCGAATGCCGGTCGAAACCAAGGTTCGTACGACTGTTCCAGGGAACGGAATCCCCGACGGACATAACCGGTCAAGAGATCACTGTTCAGGATATTCCCGATCTCTTGAAGGACCCGGAAAGCCGGGCGCACGAAGAACTCCCGGAAAAGAATGTCTGTGTCGTTCCAGGTTCTGTCCGGCCGATCATGCGAGATCGACCCGCGCCGGCCGGCCCGCGACTTCGAGCTCACCAACCGGCTGCGCACCGAAGGCACCCGCAATCTGTACGAGGCAGCCGAATCGGCCGGTGTACGCAGGATCGTCGCCCAGGGCCGGCCTACGCCTACGACCCCAACGACGAAGGCCCCGCCAACGAGGACGCGCCGCTGTGGGTCCGGCCGCCCAAGCAGTTCGTGCCCGACCTCGGCGCGCTGCGCGAACTCGAAGAGCGCACGTCGGACGCGGGTGGTGCGGTGCTGCGCTTCGGTCACCTCTGCGGACCGGGGTCCAGCTATGCGAGCGACGGCTCCTTCGTCCACCAGGTGAAGGCGGCAAAGGTGCCGTTCGTACCGTACGACCGGTCCGGATCGGCGGATCGAGTTCCTGAAACGCCATCTGCCCCTCACCCGGACATGCGAGCACGCCAGTCTCGAACCCCGCACTCTGCGGGCAGGTGTTCGGCCACGCGATATGTGTCTGAATTGCCCGGCATTGCGGCTGTTACCGATGGGCGTGCTGCTGGACGGGTGGCTTGCGGGGTGGTGCGGCGGGGTGCGTGGGGGCTGGAAAAGGCTTGCCCCCGGTTGCGGAGCGGATGCGTGGATCCGGCAGTCGATGTCAGGGGCACGCCCGGGCGGGATGTGTGATCAATACAATCGCGAGTTACGGAAATGTCCGCATTAAGTAACACGAACCGGAGTCGCCGCCGGTGGCGGGGGAGGTGCTCCAGGCTTTGGGTTCTCGGCCTGAGGGGCCGGGATCCGCACCGCGCAGCATGGCCCTTGACCGGGTCCTGGGCGCCCTTACTTGAGGGGACATCAATGTCTGCTTCTCGTACCGTCCGCCGCATTGCCGCTACCGCTCTGGCGGCCGGCTCCGTCGTCGCCGCGGCGGCGATGCCGGCATCCGCCGACAGCGGCGACGGGCACGGCCACGGACACGGATACGGGCACGGCCGCCACCAGTCGTACTCCAGCGTTGTCCTCGGCGACATCCAGTACAACAGCCCCGGCCGTGACGACTGGTCGAACCGGTCCCTGAACCGGGAGTGGGTCGAGGTCACCAACACCGGCCGCCGCGCGGTCGACCTGGACGGATGGACGCTCTCGGACCGCGACGGCAAGCGCTACCGCTTCGACGACCTGCGCCTGCCCGGCCACGCCACGGTCCGCGTCCACACCGGGCACGGCTATGACACCCGTCGGGATGTCTACCAGGACAGCTGGGACTACGTCTGGGGCAACCACGCCGACAAGGCCACCCTGCGCGACGACGACGGCCGCACCGTGGACACCCAGTCCTGGGGCTACCGCCGCTGACCGGCCCCTGCCCCGCCACTGACCAAGGGCGCACCTTCTGACCCCGGCGTGCCGCCCTTCTGAGCCGGCGTGCCACCACCCACACAGGGCGGTGGCACGCCGCTCTCGTATGTCGGCGGCCGCCGGGTTCTCGCCGCTCAGCACGTGCTCTCAAACCCTGGAAATGCTGCGGGGCCCTGGTCTGAGGGCCCAGGCGTACGCATCCCGAGGGGCCGAAGGTGCGCACGCCAGGGCCCGACTGCCGCGACGAGCGGCACGTCACGGGTCCACGCCCGGGACCGGCAGCAGACGCCAAGTGGTCCTGGCCACCGCGGGCTCCCCGCCGGTGCCACGAGCATCGCCATCGGACGACGCGCCCTCGGGCACCCGATCCGGGATGGGGTATCCCCTGCTCGAACGGAGTTGAGAGCTTGGGGAAGGACAGTACCGCCCCCACACGACCGGAGTGATCGTGCGGGGCATCGGACCGTCCAGGCCGGACCAGGTGACCGGGGGCGTGAGGGAACCCGCCCACCCACAACGGACCGGCCCCCTGGAGGGCCGGCGCCGAGCGGGAAGCGAACGCGGGAACCCAGTGCATCCACAACCGTTCGGGAGGCACCCAGTACGCAACAGTGGGTCCAAGACTCACTCACGCACACTGGTTAGGAACGGTGCGCGTTCAGGATGAAGCCGTGTTGCCGCCGGCGGATCTATGCGAGTAGAACTCGTGATGACTAGCATGTGCATGCCGAGTGTGCTGTGCAAGAGGGTGCGATTGGTCTGTGAACAGCCGTGACATCAAAGGATGATGATGATCCGTCAGCTACTCGGCCGCGCGACGCCGTGTGCTGAACAGCGGACCAGGCGTGCTGTTGGGAGACGGCTCCGCCTCGCGGGGCGGCCCGGTCGCGGACCGGGCGAGCGGGACGCGGACTGCTCGGCCTGCGAGAGCGGGCGGAGCCAGGGCCGTCGAAGCAGTGCGCCGCCTGCGGCCCGACGTCGTACTCATGGACATCCGCATGCCGGACGCGGACGGTCTGGAAGCCGCCCGCCGCGTCCTCGCACAAGCTGACCCTGCGCGACCGGGCCCAGGCCGTCGTCCTCGCCTACGAGACAGGACTCGTCTCACCCGGCGAGTCCGCGCCGTCGTGGGGGAGGAACCCGGCCGGCGCCGCCCCTTCGGCTGGCAGCCGGAGCGCGGGACCGGCGGCGTCACGGGACGCGCCCGCCGACGAAGCCGCGGCCACCGACTGGTCGGCCGCGCTCATCGACTCGACGGCGGCGCGCCTGTCATGGTCGCTATGAGCGGCTGGACCCGCACGGAAAGTTCATTAATGACCTCATTGAGTGCTACTTCCGCAGAGTCCACTTATGAGTGGTGTGTGCGGAATCACGAACCTCGTCGCGCAGCTGTTACCTGGGACATAGCGATTTCACGGATGGTCTTTTTATCCTCGCGCCATGTCTCGCCATTCGTTCGCTCCGCTGGTCGTCACGTTCGCCCGGCGCCACTCTTCGCGCTACGCCCTGGCCGCGCTCGCGCTCGTCATGACCGGCTGGGCGGCGACGGGCGGCTTCGCCGACGCGGCCGGGGCTGACGGGGCGCGGACCGTCCCGCGGTCGGGCCCGACGGCGGGGACGGTGCCCGGCGTCGCCCGGCCGGCCGCGGTCCTCGCGCTGCCGTCCGCGTCCGCCACGGCGGCGCACTCGCCGTCGGTGTCCGTGGCGGCCCTGCGGACCGCCGGAACCGGTGTGGCTCCTGACCAGGCGCTGTCCCGGCGGCTCGCGCCGGTCGTGGCGGCCACCCCCGCCTCGCTCTCGGTGGCGGTGCTCGATCCGGCCGACGGGCGCGCGGCACGGTACGGCGTGCGGGCGGGGACGACGTACGACACGGCGAGCATCGTGAAGGTCGACATCCTGGCGGCCCTGCTGCTCAAGGCCCAGGACGAGCATCGCGGGCTCACGGCGCAGGAGAAGGCGTCCGCCGCGTCGATGATCCGGATCAGTGACAACGCGTCCGCCGACGCGCTGTGGCGCGTGATCGGCGAGGCGCCGGGCCTGAACGCCGCCAACCGCAGGCTCGGCCTGACCGGCACGACCGGCGGCGGCGACGGGCACTGGGGGCTCACCCAGACCACCGCGACCGATCAACTCGCCCTGCTGAGCGCCGTCTTCGGCACCGACTCCCCACTGGGCCAGGCGTCCCGGGCCTACCTGCGCGGCCTCATGGGCGGCATAGCGGCAGGCCAGGACTGGGGCGTTTCGGCGGCCGGCCCCGTCACCGGCCTGAAGAACGGCTGGCTGCAGCGGACCGCGACGGGCCGCTGGGACGTCAACAGCATCGGTCTCGTCCGGGTGGACGGACACGACCGCCTGGTGGCGGTGCTGTCGCGGGGCAGCGTCAGCATGGCGGACGGTGTCCAACTGGTGGAGAAGGCGGCCAAGGCGGCCGTCCAGGCCCTGGACGGGACGGCCTGACCCCGCAACCGCCACCAGGGCGGCGAGCCGGGCCATGCGCGCGCCCGCTACCGCCCACCACCGGAACTGGAGCAAAGTACGATGGCTTAACTCATGTGCTACGCGCGAAGAGTTCCATAAATATGCAATATGTCCGATCCATCTCTCGCTTCACACGCACGGAGCCACCCTCATGGACAACCTGTCCACCGCCGACACCGACGGCGCGATAGAGACGCGCGGTATCGAACCTGTCCCGGACCACGAGCGCCGGGGCAGAGTCCGCGAACTCTTCCCGACCTGGGTCGCGGCGAACATCAGCGTCCTGCTCCTCACCATGGGTGCGGCCCTGGTGGTGTTCAACCAGTTGAACTTCTGGCAGGTCTTGATCGTCGCGGCGGTCGCCGCGGTCGCCTCGTTCGGCATGGTCGGCTTGCTGTCGGTCTCCGGAAAGTGGGGCGGGGCGCCGGGCGCGACGCTCTCGCGGGCCACCTTCGGTGTGCGCGGCAACCTGTTCCCCGGCGCGATCCTCTGGATCGCTCGGTTCGGTTGGGAGACGATCAACGCCGTCACCGGTGCCTACGCCGTGCTGACCGTTCTTGACCTGCTCTTCGGCGTCAAGAGCAACACCGCGCTGATCGTCGTCACGCTCTTGGTCTTCGTTGCCTGTACGTTCCTGGTCTCCGGCATGGGCCGGAAGGCGCTGAATGTCTGCAACACCTGGTCGACGTACCTCTTCGGCGTCTTCAGCGTCCTGGTGCTGGGCTACCTGATCGCGACCATGCACTGGAGTGAGGTCTTCTCCAAGCCCGCGGGTACCACCGCGATGATGATCGCCGGCATCGGGACCATCGCCGCCGGTGGCATCAGCTGGGTCCCCACCGGCCCGGACTTCGCGCGCTACCTGCCGCACGCCGCCTCTGGCAGGAAGATCGTCGGCGTGACGGTTTCGGGCGCCGCTCTGGTGATGGTGCCGATGGTGCTGATGGGTGCGGTGATGGCGACGGCCTCGCCCGGTCTGGCGCAGGCCTCGGATCCGGTCGCCTTCCTCGGCGACCTGCTGCCGACCTGGCTGGCCGTGCCGTACCTGCTGACCGCGATCGTGGGCATGATGCTGATCAACAGCCTCTCGATGTACTCGGCCGGCTTCACCGCCCAGACCATGGGCGTCAAGCTGCCGCGTGCCATGGCCGTCAGCATCAACGCCGTAATCTCGCTGGTCGGCGGCCTGATGCTGATGCTGGTCGCCAAGAGCTTCCTGGGCTCCTTCATCACCTTCCTGATCCTGCTCGCCGTCTCCTTCTCGGCCTGGATCGGCGTCTATGCGGTGGACATGTTCCGGCGTCGGTCGCGTGCGGTGCGCTACGACGCCGCCGCGCTGATGGACACCGGCCGGAGCAGCCGGTACTGGTACGTGGGCGGATTCTGCTGGCAGGCGATGGTGTCCTGGGTGCTCGCGCTGCTGATCGGGCTCGCCTTCACCAAGTGCGACTGGTTCGCCGGCCCGTTCTCCAGCACTCCCATCGGCAAGTACGGGCTCGCCTGGGCGGCGACCATCGTGATCTCCGGCGTGATCATGGCCGTGCTCCCCGCGCCCCGGGAGAACACTTCCGCCACCACCGAGGAGACCGCCGCCCTCAAGGCCGAGCGGGTCACCGTCTGACGCGAACGCGCGGACACCTCGTCGCCGACCGCCCGGCCGCCGGTTCACCTGAGCCGGCGGCCGGGCAGTCAGCGTTTGCGGATATCGGGTGCCGCCCGCCTGTCGGACTGTGTCGCCCGATTCACATGTGGCGTATGAGGTCCTTCTTCCGGTCCTGCCGAGGGCGCGGTGGCGGAGCATGGCGGCGCCTTGCGGCAGGGGCAGGGGCGGATCCGCCGTTGGGCCCGCCCGGTGGTGAACCGGCCCGCGCCCAGCGACTCCAGGGCCTTCACGACGGTGTCGGCGACGTGCCGCGGCGAGGCCGTGACAAAGGCGGTGGGAACACCCTCGCCGCGCAGCGCCACGAGCAGTTCGACTGCGCCGGGGCGCGGCACGACGTCGGCACGCACCCGGGCCGCGAACTTCCGGTGGAGCTCAGCGGCGACCGCGCCGACCGGCGCGCCGGCGGCCCGGCCCAGCACCTTCGCCGTGTGCTCCACGGGGCGGCCCAGCACATCGGGCTGGTCGGCTTCGGTGAGCGCGTACCCCAGCCCGGCGGCCACCTCGTCGACGGCCGCCCACCACAGCTGCTCGGTGTCCACGAGGGTGCCGTCCATGTCGAAGAGCACGGCCTTCAGCAGGGGTGGCTGGACGGGGGTGGTGCGGGGGCGCGTCACGGAGGTCTCTTTCAGCGGGTCGACGTGGTACGGGTGCTGACGTACCGCAGGGCTGCAGGGCGGTACGACCGCAGACGTCCTGCGGACATTCGTATGCGGCGGGCGCCGGGGCTCAGCCGCGGCGCGCCGCGACCAGCACCGGCCGGTCCGGGAGGGCGACGGTCACGCCGGTGCCCGGGGCGAGTGCCGCTGCCTCATGCGTCTGCAGGTCGGCCTTGATCTCGGTGCCGTCGGCGAGGCGGACGGTGACGCGGGTGGCGGCGCCGAGGAAGGCGGTGGCGACGACCTGGGCGTCGCCGGTGTCGTCCGCGGTGAGCCGGACAGCCTCGGGTCGTACGAGGACGTCCACGTCGTTGCTCTCGCCCGGCCGGCCGTCCACGGGCAGCTGTCGTCCCAGGAACGCCACCGTGGTGCGCTCGGCGTCGAGGACGCCTGGGATCCGGCTCATGGTGCCGACGAACTCGGCGACGAACGCAGTGGCGGGCCGCGCGTACAGCTTGGCGGGGGCCTTCCTGCGCCGGCTCGCCGGCCGGGTCACCGCCGCAGGCCCCGAGGTCAGCGCCCGCCACGACGGCAACGGTGGCGCCGTGCGCCTGGTTCTGACCAACGACGGCCACAGCACCATCACGCTCACGGTCGAGGACGAGTACGGCCGGCACAAGCCGGCCACCTACCGGCTGCGCCCCGGCGCCCACGTAGTGCACGCGGCCGAGACCGAGCGCACCCATGGCTGGTACGACCTGACCGTGACCTCCGACCACGACGGCACCTTCGTGCGCCGCCTGGCCGCCCACGTGGAGAACGGCCACACGAGCACCAGCGACCCAGCCATCGGCGCCCGCTGACCCCGCTCGCCCGTTTTGGCCGCGGCCGGCGCCGTCACACCGGCTCGACGCAGCCGGCCCGGTCCCGGGCCTCGATCCGGGCCCACATCGCCCCGACCGCCTTCGCGGACTCCATCGTCATGGCGTGGCAGGCACAATGCCGCCCGGGCCCCGGTTCGGCAGGGCCTGCCCGCGTCGCCGAAGGAACACGGGCTGCCGCCCCTGACCCCGCATCAACGGCACCTGGTCTGAGCCATGTGCGGGCCCGGCACCGTTCACGCACGGAGCGTGGACCTCCGGACCACGACGGTGCACGGCACCATCACATTGCGCGGTGCCTTTCCGTCCAGGACATCGATCAGCATCGTCACGGATTCGGCGCCCAGGCGGCGCGCGTCCAGGCTCAGGGCGGTCAGCGGTACATCCCAGTCCTCGGTGCCGCAGGACTGGTCGCTCTCGCGCATCACGCTGACCATCAGGTCGTCGGGGATGCGCAGGCTCAGCCTCCGGGCCGCGATCACCAGGGCCTGGCCGTATGTCTCGTTGAGGCCATGGACCGCGTCCGGGCGGTCGGGGCCGGACAGAAGCCGTAGCGCCGCCTCCACCGGATCCTCGGAGGCAGCCGGTGTCTCGACGAGCGCCGGCCCGCCGGCCGCGGCGCACCACTCGCGGTAGAGGCGCTCGGAATCCTGGGTGTACGCGTCGGGTTCCGGGCCCGAGAGGAGACCGACCCGGGTGGCGCCGGAGTCCCGCAGGTGGCCGAGGACTTCGGCCATGCCATGCTCCAAGTCGCTCTCCACGGTGGGTACATCCTCGTATCCCGGATCGATGGGGCGGCCGTCGGTGACCACCGGCATGCGGCGGCGCGCGCAGTCCGCGAGCAGCGGGTCCTCCCGTACCGGGTCGACGATGATGAGGCCGTCCATGGGGACGCGGGCCCACAGCCCGGAGGCCGGATCGCTCGGGACGACGACGAGGGCGTAGTCCCGCTCGACGGCGGTCATGGTGGCGCCGGCGGAGAACGCCGCATAGTACGGGCGGTAGGTGCCGGCCCACGGGCGGTCCGACATATGGCCTACGGCCAGTCCGAGGATGCCGGTGCGTCCGGACACCAGTCCGCGGGCCACGGGGTCGGGGCGGTAGCCGAGCTCCTCGGCAGCGCGGCGGACGCGCTCGCGGGTGGCCGGGGCGATCTGGCCCTTGCCGTGCAGGGCGTGGGACACGGTGGTGATGGACAGGCCGGTGGCCTGCGCCACGTCGCGGATACCGATCCGCCGGCCGACCTCCCCGGCCCGTGTCGATTTCCGGCTGGTCATGCTTCGGTCGCCCCTCCGTGTCATCCACCGAGCTCCGACGCGCGGCGGCCTCAAGAGTGCCAGAGAACGGTCTGCCCGCACCCTCGAACCCCAAAACGTTTTTCTTTTGCTGACCTCGAGGTCTTGACGGACAAAAACGTTTTGGGCAATGTGGCGCCACCGCTTCCCGGCACCTCTCCTCTAGGAGCTCCATGCGCAGCGTCCGTACGTTTGCCTTGCCCGCACTCACCGCCGCGTTGCTCGCGGCCCTCACGTCCTGCAGCGGTTCCGCGGTCGGCGGCGATGACTCCACCACCCACACCACCGACGCCAAGGGGTCCCGCGCCTACGGCGCGTGCAAGGTGACCGGCGCCCGCGGCTCGATTCACCTCAAGACCGTCGAGAAGGGCACTCTCACCGTGGTCGGTGACCTTCCCAGCCCCGGCTGGTGGAACGGCGACACCGTGCGCCGGATCGACAGCGGATACGAGTACTGCATGGCCGCGAATCTCGCCTACCGGGCCGGCCTGTCCAAGCTCACCGTGCGCAATGTGTCCTTCGACGCGCTCGTCGCGGGCAGGACCCAGGACTTCGACATGGCGCTCGCGGAGATCTCCATCACCGCCGCCCGCCGCAAGGTGGTGGACTTCTCATCGCCGTACTTCTCCTCCGACATCGGCGTGCTGGTCGAGTCCGGGTCCAAGGTGACCAAGGGCAACATCGGGGGCCAGCGGCTCGGCGTGAAGCAGGGCACTACGGGCGCCGACTTCGTCCGCGACCGCCTCCACCCGAAGAGCCAGCCGAAGGTGTTCGCGGGCGACGTCGAGTTGCAGGCCGCGCTCCAGGCGGGCCAGATCGACGCCGCGCTCACCGATGTCGCCATCGTGCTCGGCAAGGCCCAGGAGTCCAAGGGCAAGCTCAAGGTGATCGGACAGTACGACACCGGCGAGTCGTACGGAGCGCTGTACCCCAAGGGCGGCAAGAACTCCGCCGCCCTCGACGGGGCCATCGACGCGATGAAGAAGGACGGCACGCTCGACAAGCTCTCCTCCACCTACCTGGCCGAGGCCTTCGGCGGGGACCCGGCGACGATCCCGGTATGGAGTGCCAAGTGACCGTGTCCTCCGACCTGTTGACTGTGCTGAAGACCGAGCGGACCGAGCCGCCGAAGGCCACGCCGCCCCGGCCGGCGCTGCCGCTCGCGGCCGCCGCGGTGGCGGCCGTCCTGGTCACCGTGACACTGACCGCCGCCACTGCCCAGTCCGTGAGCAAGGCCCTGCCCGGCTCCGGCCTGCCGGTCGCCGGCGGTGCGGTCGTCGTGGCCGTCGCCGTGCTCACCCTGCTGAGGCCCGCGCTGCGGGCGGTGCGCACGGGCCGCGCGGCCGCCGCGGCCTGGTCCGAGGACCGGCGGGCCGACGCCCGGCGGGCCGCGTCCGAGGGCCGCGAGGACGCCCGGACCGTACTGGGCTGGTGTCTGGCCGCGCTCGTCCTGCTCGGCGCGGTCTGGTTCCTGTTCGCCAATGACCGTGCCGTGCAGCGCACTTTCCTCGACGGCGAAGTGATCGGGATCAGCCTGCGGGAGATCACCTCCGCGTTCGGCACCAACCTCTTCATCGCCGTTGCCGCGCAGATCCTGATCCTCGTCTGGGGACTGGCGCTCGCTCTCGCCCGGATGGCGCCGGGGCGTACCGGTCGCCCGCTGCGACTGCTCGCCACGGCGTACATCGACGGCTTCCGCGCCGTACCGGCGATCATCGTCATCTATCTGATCGGCTTCGGACTGCCGCTCGCCGAGGTGCCGGTGCTCAGCTCGCTCAGCCCGGTGTGGTTCGCGATCCTCGCGCTCACCCTCACCTACGGCGCGTACGTCGCCGAAGTGTTCCGGGCCGGCATCGAGTCCATCGCGCCCGGCCAGAGCGCGGCGGCCCGTTCACTCGGCCTCTCGCACAGTGCCACGCTGCGCCATGTGGTGCTGCCGCAGGCCACCCGCCGCGTCGTACCGCCGCTGCTCAACGACTTCATCAGCCTGCAGAAGGACACCGCGCTGGTGAATGTCATCGGCACCATCGACGCCTTCAACCAGTCGAAGATCTTCGCGTCCAACCACTTCAACCTGTCCTCGGTGACCGTGGTCGCGGCGCTCTTCATCCTCATCACGATCCCGCAGGCCCGGTTGGTGGACCGGCTGGTGGCACGTGAGCAGCGCCGCGGCAAGGGAGCCTGACATGGCCTTCATCGAGATCGACGGGGTGCACAAGAGCTACGGGGAGACCCCCGTGCTCCGCGGCATCGACCTGACCGTGGCCCAGCACCAGGTGGTGACCCTGATCGGCGCCTCCGGCAGCGGCAAGTCCACCCTGCTGCGCTGCATCAACGGCCTGGAGGAGATCAGCGGGGGTGAGATCCGGGTCGGCGGTGATGTCGCCTCCGGCCGCGGCACCGATGTGGACCGGCTGCGACGCGATGTCGGCATGGTCTTCCAGCACTTCAATCTGTTCCCGCACATGAGCGTGGTGCGCAATGTCGCCCTCGCGCCGATGCAGGTGCGCGGGATACCGCGCGTCGAGGCCGAGGAGCAGGCTCGTGCCCTGCTCGCGCGGGTCGGCCTGGCCGACAAGGCCGACAGCATGCCCGACCGGCTCTCCGGCGGTCAGCAGCAGCGGGTGGCCATCGTACGTGCCCTGGCCACCGGCCCCCGCGCACTGCTGCTCGACGAGATCACCTCGGCCCTCGACCCCGAACTCGTCGCCGAAGTACTGGCCATCGTCCGCGAACTGGCCGAAGGCGGCATGACCATGCTGCTGGCCACCCATGAGATGGGCTTCGCCCGGGAGGTGTCGAACAAGGTGTGCTTTCTTCATCAGGGCGTACTGCTGGAGGAAGGGCCGCCGGAGCAGATCTTCGGCGACCCTCAGCAGGAGCGTACCCGCGCCTTCCTGCGCCGCATCGTCGAGGCGGGGCGGCTGTGAGCGGCGCGCGGGTGCTCGTCGTGGAGCACGAGGACGGCACGGGCCCGGCCCAGTTCGGTGAACGCCTCGCCGGACAGGGCCTGGTGATCGACCTCTGTCGCCCCTGGGCGGGCGACACGCTGCCCCGCGCCCTGGACGCATACGACGGGCTGCTGGTCCTCGGCGGATCCATGGGTCCGTACGACGAGGAGCAGGCGCCTTGGCTGCCGGAGGTGCGGAAACTGCTGCGGCAGGCCGTAACCCGGGACCTTCCCACGCTGGGGATCTGTCTGGGCATGGAACTGCTGACAGTGGCCTGCGGGGGCGAGGTCCGGCACGCCGCCCTGCCCGAGGTCGGACTCAATGACCTGATAACCCATCAAGCGGCTTCCGCAGACCCACTGTTCGCGCCACTCGTGGACCAGGACAGCTGGTTGCGCGCAGTGCAGTGGCACTGGGAGGAGACGGCCACCCTGCCCGAGGGCGCCGTTCCGCTGCTCACCAGCGAGCGCTGCACCCACCAGGCGTACCGGATCGGCACCGCTGTGTGGGGTGTTCAGTTCCACCCCGAGGTGCTGGCCGACGACATACGCACCTGGGGTACGGCGGACGTCGGTTCGCTGCACGCCCTGGGCCTTGAACCGGGCGGGGTCGTTGCCGAGGTGGAGCGCGAGGAGAAGCGGCTGCGCACGCTCTGGGGGGCTTTCGCCGAACAGTGGGGATGCATGGTTGCCGACGGTCCGGGCCCCTCCGCCCGACAGCGCATTCCGGCGGAGCGGCGGCCATGAAGGCCCGATGACGGTCGGACCGGTCGGACTGCGGGCGGTCAGTCCAACCGGTCCTCCCCGCCGGGCAACGGGTCGATACGGGGCCCCGAAACCGCCACACTTCCCGCGTCCACACACGGTTCCCGGTGCGCACGCGGGAACGCCCGGGCACGAGGTCTGCTCCGGCACCTCCGAGTCCGTCGCTCAGCTGTCCGTCGGCAGGGGCCGGTAGCTCATGGAGCCGCCGCAGGTGTGCAGCGCCCCGACGCACGCCCCGTCCTCGACGACCGCCGGGCGTGAGGCCCATCGCCCCACCACCCACGCCGAGTCGTGCGGCAGGCACCCGTCAGCGGCGCGGGCAGGTCGGGTCGTCGATCGCGCTGACCGTGTAGGGAGGCAAGCCCGGAGGGTCATCCAGCTGGCTGTTGACGACATACAGTCGGCAGCCGTGCCGGGCGAGCGCGGTGGGCAGGTCGAACGGCTCGCCGGTGATCCGTTCGGTCACCGTCCCCGTGCGCAGCTCCTCGTCCAGCTCGGCGATGTACACGCCGTGCGGGGCACCGTAGTTGAGCACGGCGTACAGCGTCCGGCCCGACAGAAGCATGCCGTCCGCCCCGAACGACTCACCCCCCAGGCGCAGTTGCTCGATCATGCGCGTCGCGGTGTCCACCCGCCAGACCGCCTCGGTTCCGTTGGACGACACCAGCAGGGTCTTGCCCGAGCGGTCCGCCACGATGCCATTGAGCAGCCAGTACTGCGCCGGGAACTGCGGGAACGCGGACCGGATGTCCAGCCACGGTTCGAGCTGCCCCGGGAGACCGTTGCGGAGGGGGGCCCGAAGGACCACCGGATTGGCCCAGTCCGTGACGTAGACGGCGTCCTTCGTGATCACCAGGTCGTTGAGATCCGGCGGGCCGAGCGGACCGGGCTCGGCCGTACGCTCGGCCAGCAGCCTCCCGCTGCGGTCGTGGACGGTGAGGACAGCGCCGCCCACCGAGAACACCCACCCGTGCCTGTCGGTGTGCACGCCGAGGGAACTGGAGCGGCTTTCGATTCCCTCGGCGCGGAACACATCCAGGCGAGCGTCGCGGACATGGCCGCGGTACAGCGCGCCGGTGCCGTCGGAGGACACGTACACGGTGCCGTCCCGGTCGACGGCGATCCCCTCCGGCAGGACGCCGGGGGCGTCGGAGACGACGTAGGTGCGAGGCAGCGGACGGGCGACGGCCCGCTCGGGCGTACCGCCGAAGACGGCGGCCAGGACGGCGGCGAGGAGACAGAGGAATCGTGAGGTGGCGCGCATCGTTGGGACCTCCAGGAGTTCGTGGACCGGCGTGCCGCACGGGAGCCTGGCCGATACGCGATCCGGCCGCATCGCCTTTCGGCTCTCGACGAAAGGCGTGGCCGGGCCGATAATCAGGCGGCGTGATCCGCTTACAGTTCTCCGACGCCGACCTGCGCCGGGTCACGGTGGCCCAGGCTCCCGACGCCCTGCTGGAAACGGCGCTCAGCGTGCGTCGTCTCCGGGGCGGGACGCCCACCGGGGGCCCCACGCGCCCCGCCCTCAGCCAGTGGCACAAAGCGATGCAGGACACCCGCCCCCGGCCCGGTGTCCTGCTCGACCTGGTTCCCCGCAACGGATTTCTGCCGGACTTCCTTCAACAGCCGACAGCCCGGGACTTCGCCACCGCACTCGACCTCGTCACCGCAGCTCCCGCCGAACAGCTGGCCCTGGATCTGGGTCTGGCGGACACGCCTGGGTGGAACGGTTCCCTGGAGCAGCCGAGCCGGTGGGCGCGAGAGCTCGCGAACGGCTCACCGGCGGCGCGGCGGGTCCTGCAGCGCGACCTCCAGGGGTACTTCACCTCGGCAGTCGCCCCGCTGTGGCCGCGGGTGAGGGCCGACGCCATGGCCGACCGGGCGGTGCGCGCCGAGATGCTGCTACGCGGCGGGGTCGACGCCCTGCTCACCACGCTCAGCCCCACATGGAGCTGGCAGGCGCCCGTACTGACTCTCCCGTCGACGTCCCGGCACGACATCCCGCTGTGCGGCCGCGGACTGCTGCTCGTACCGTCCTGGTTCGCGGTGAGCGCCATGGTGATGTACCGGCCGGAGAAGCCGACGGTCCTGGTCCATCCGATGCTTCCCGTCGAGGAGCCGGCCTTCTCGTCCGACGTGCTGGGACCACTGCTGGGCCGGACAAGGGCAGCTGTGCTCGCCGTTCTGCGCGTCCCGGCCACCACGACCGTGCTCGCCGAACGTGTCGGGATCTCCTTGGCGACGGCCAGCCAGCACGCCACCGTTCTACGGAACGCCGGACTGGTGGACACCGCCCGGACGGGCCTGTCCGTCCTGCACAGCCTGACCCCGCTCGGACTGGCCCTGCTGGCGGGTGAGGAACCGTCGTTCTGAGGCCCGCCCCGGCTCGGACGCGGTGACAGAAGCAGGCGTCGCCCATCGGCCCCACTTTTCACCAGCAGACACCAGCAGACACCGGCAACAGTGGCGTGAGGCGTCCTGCGCGTCCGCAGCTCTCCGCGAGCAAGGCCCACCGAGCGCTGCCACAACCACCGGGCGCTCGGGCTCTGGCACCAAAGATGGCGGAACCGACCTGATCAGACCTGACAGCTCGTACTGCGGGCGGGATGCCGCCCGGTCGGCCCCATTGATACGGCACTCGGCTCCCTGCGGAGCGCTCAGCCCGACGGCTGGTGCACGCCGTGTTCGAAAACCCGAATGCGCCGGCCTGCACGGTCCTGGGACCATGCCCGAATGCCCCAGCGTCTCGAACCCATAGTCATCCGGCACACGTACCGCATCCCTGCCCCCGCCGGGCCCGCCGGGCAAGGAGGCGCCGCAGCACGGCAGTTCGACGCCGCGCTGATGTCCGTGGGCTTCAAGCTCTCGGCGAACCTGCTGGAGCATCTGTCGGGACTGGCCGAGGAGACGGTCGTCGACACCGCCGTGCGCACACTGGACACCATCCGCGAGACGGCCGGCGACCACGTCCAGCACAACGTCTACTTCGCCGACTTCCCGGCCAACGTGCCGGACACGTTCGACTTCTGGATGCGGTGCATCGCCGAGGCGCTCGCCGACGACGCGTCACGCGAGAGCACGCTCGCCCAGCTGCGCACCGGCGTGGTCGACCTGCTGACCCTCCCGTCGTACGGCAACTACCAGCACACGTACGCCGAGATGGTCGCCGCGCACGACGAGCTGATCGCCGCCGCGGGCGACCGCATGACGGTCCTCCACCTGGGCGGCGCCCTGGACGACGAGGTCACCGCCCTGTATCTGGCCCTGGCGGGCAGCACCACCCCGCTGGGCGAGGAGGGCCTGCGCGACCTCGGCGCGCTCGCCGCGCACTGCGTCGACGGCCCCCAGCCCGAGGCGATCCCGGTCCGGGAGAACCGCGCCCTCGTCAACCTCGCCCGCCTCGACGCCGGCGCGGACCTCCTTCTGGACACCGTCACCGACGTGCTCCGCCTGGCCTGCGCACTGTCGGACGGCGACGTGACCCTCATGGAACCGACCCGGTTCCGGTCGCTGTCCCGACCGGACCGCCGCGCCCTGCTCGCCGGCCTCGACGCGGTCGTCGCCGCAGCCCCCGCCAAGCTTGCCGACGTCACCGCGCACCGCGAGGCGTTCAAGCGCCTCGGTGAGCGCCTCCACCCGCACGAGTACCCGCGCTGGCCGCACGCCGCCGACGTGTTCGCCGTCGCCCGGGGCGAGAAGGAGGCCCGCTCCTTCGACAGCCGCATCGAGGAGCTGCTCGGCGCGAACGACGTCACCGGGGCGGCACGGCTGCTGACGGCCGCCCCGGGCAAACTGTTCCGCTCCCTGGACCGCCTGCTGCGCGCGTGTCGCACCCAGGACGAGCGCGACGCCATCGTGGCCGCCGCAGAGCAGGTCGCCCCGCAGACGTCCGGCCGGGTCCTGCTGTCGGTCCGTGAGCACTTCCACAACCGGACGCAGGAGACGGGCGAGCTCCGCGTCTTCGTCAACCGCCTCGGCCGCGCCTGGGTCACCACCGACACCCGCCCACCCGTGCTGCCGCCCGAGCGCAAGCGCCTGATCGCCGCCCTGGACGCCGAGACGCGCCGCCGCCTCCCGGAGCCGGGGCACCTGCTGATCGACCCCGACGTCCTCGACGTCGCGCTCCCGCTCAGCGGCAAGGCGACGGCCACCGGGCTCGGCGTGCTGCCCCGCGGCTCCCTCTCCCCGGTCGACGGGGAACTGCTCCGGTTCTTCGTCCACTGGAAGCAGACCAGCCGCACCACCGACTTCGACCTGTCCGCGCTGCTCCTGAACGCCTCGTACGGGACCGTCGGCTGGCTGTCGTACACCGCGCTCACGCAGATCGAGGGCGAGCACTCCGGGGACATCACCGACGCACCCGACGGCGCCTCGGAGTTCATCAACCTGCGTCTGGGGGCGGTGCGCGGCACCTACATCGTCCCGCAGGTCAACATCTTCTCGGGAGAGGGCTTCGAGGAGGTCAAGGAGTCGTTCTTCGGCTTCATGCTGCGCGACGCCGAACAGCAGGGCCGTCCCTTCGAGGCGCGCACCGTACGCATGAAGTCGGAGCTGCGCGGCCCGGGCAGGGTCGCGCTGCCGCTGGCGTTCCTGCGCGGGCACGACGGCAGCTGGCGCGCGAAATGGCTGCACCTCTACCTCAAGGGCAACCCGGCTTCCAACCGGGTCGAGGGAAACCGGGTGTCGGCCGCGACGCTGCTGCGCGGCATCGTCGAGCGCGACTACCTCACGGTCCGGTACCTCACCGACCTGATGGGCGGCCGCGCCACGGCCACCACGCTGTGGGACGGCGAGACGGTCCCGGACGGCCCGGTCACATACATCGGCCTGGAACGCCCGGAAGGACTGCACTCGGATTCCGTGATTATCACCCCGGAAAATCTGCGCGACCTGATCCCCAGCTGACTGCTACCGTTGACCCCAGCGAGGCCATGAACGGACTTCCTTCTCATTCCTCTCTGAAACTAGTCCCTTCGCTTTCCTCGCCCTCGATGTCACGCCGGGGTGCCATGCGGCACCTCGGCGTCGTCGTCCCCCCGGTCCTCGCAAGGCCGCAGGCCGCTGCCTGAGACCCCAGGCCTTCGGAGGTCAGCCGGACGCCGGCCTCGGTCTTGAAACCGACCCTTACACCAGCAACCGGCACACGTTCTCCAGCGACAACCCCACCAGCTTCATCGAACTGGACGGCCACGGCCCCGCGGAGTGTGTCGAGTCCGGCTACACATGCTCGATGAACAGTGCCGGGGGCTGGGACGTCGACTACAAGGCCCAGGCGTCGAGCGGTCGCCTGCGGACCCGGCGGACCGGGACGACGATGCGCGCCGCGACCGCCACGAGCAGTGTGGGCGGGCGGTCGACCCTTCTATGCGTGTCTGAATTATGAGGTGTTGTGGCTGTTACCAAGGATGTGTGCTGGACGGGTGGTTCGCAGGGTGGTGCGCCGGGGTGTGCGGGGGAGCTGGAAACGGCTTACTCCCGGCTGTGGGGCGGGTGCGTGGATCCGGCAGTCGATGTCAGGGGCATGCGCGGCCGGGTGCGTGATCAATGCAGTCGCAAGTTACGGAAATGTCCGCATTAAGTAACACGAAGCGGAGTTGCGGCCGGTAGTGGGGGAGGTGGTCCAGGCTTTGGGTTCTCGGCCTGAAGGGCCGGGAACCGCACCGCGCAGCATGGCCCTTGACCGGGTCCTGGGCGCCCTTGTTCGAGGGGACATCAATGTCTGCTTCCCGTATCGTCCGCCGTATTGCCGCTACCGCTCTGGCGGCCGGCTCCGTCGTCGCCGTGGCGGCGATGCCGGCATCCGCCGACAGCGACCACGACCACGGATATGGGCACGGCCGTCACCAGTCGTACTCCAGCGTTGTCCTCGGCGACATCCAGTACGACAGTCCCGGTCGTGACGACTGGTCCAACCGTTCGCTGAACGGGGAGTGGGTGGAGGTCACCAACACCGGCCGCCGCGCGGTCGACCTGGACGGATGGTCGCTCACGGACCGGAGCGGCAACCTGTACCGCTTCGACGACCTGCGCCTGGCCGGCCGCGCCACGGTCCGGGTCCACACCGGGTTCGGCCGTGACACCCGTCGGGACGTCTACCAGGGCAGCCGGGACTACATCTGGAGCAACTACGCCGACAAGGCCACCCTGCGCGACAACCGCGGCCGCACCGTGGACACCCACTCCTGGGGCTACCGCCGCTGACCCGCCCCCGCCCCTGACCAAGGGCGCACCTTCCGCCCCCGGGGTGCAACCCTTCTGATCCGGCGTGCCACCACCCACGCAGGGTGGTGGCACGCCGCTCTTGTACGCCCGGGTCCCCGGCTTCCCACCACCCGGCACGGTGCACGGTCGCACCACCCGGGAAAAAAGCTGCAGGGCCCTGGTCTGAGGGCCCAGGGCCCAGGCGTACGCATCCCGAGGGATCGAAGATGCGCACGCCACAGGGCCCAACACCCGTAACGAGGGGCACGTTACGGGTGCCACGCCCCGAGTTCGGCAGCAGACACCAAGTACCTGAAGGCGCTCTGAGCCGCCGCTGCCCTGGACGCACCACCGCGATGTCCTCGACAGAGACCGGCGAGCGGTGCGTGCGCTGCCTCCTTCGTGCGGTGAAGCTGAGATCGTGAGTATCAGAAGCGTGCACCCGGTGAGTGCGGAGCAGATCTACGCAGCCCTCGTCGCCCTGGGGGCTGAACCAGTACTGGATCCGGACGTGTGGCCCCAGGGCCCGCAGGCCGAGGACCGGCTGCGACTGCTGGGCGCCCTGCTGGCCAAGACAGAACTGGAAATCACCGCCTCGACCGGCAGGGGCGGGCAACCGCTGGAGGACGTCGCCGAAGCGCTTCTCGGATGGACGGAGCAGGCAGGACCCGACTCACAGATTTCGTCCGTCGTGCTGGCGAACCGGTTGCAGCTCACCGCGGTGCAGCTCATGGGGCCCGAGGGGGAGGGGCCTCCTCACCGGGCGGCGTCCTGGGCGGCCGTCGTGGCGGCCACGGACGCACTCAGCGCCCAGCTCTATTTCGAGCGCGGTGACATTCGGGCCACCCGGCGAGCTCTCGACCGGACGGAGGCATCGGTCATCGCGATCCTGGAGGGCTTGCATGACCTCCGCGTCGCCATCGGCGATATCGAGGAGTAGAAGGAACTCGTGAGCCCGCTGGACCGCTGGCCGCGTCGCTGACCTGCGAGAAGGTACGTCCGTGGAACTCGTGAGACCGTCTGCGCGGGCGCGCGGCGCTATTGCCACCGGCGGTGGCACCGCGGTCGGGCCCGGGGCACGGTGCCCATGACCAGGCAGAGGTCTCCCTGATGGTTCCGCTACCCGGCCGTGCCTGCACGCTTTGCGGCCCAGAAACGGTGGACAGCCCATCCGGCACCCAGCGCGGAGGCCGTCCAGACGATGACCTCGGCGAGAACAATTGCCGGGGTCATCCGGCATAGCGGTTCGGGCCCTCGGGCGGTTCGCACGCCGGCACTGTGCCGAACCGCCCGAGGCCCCGGCCTCCCGGCTGCGACCGGGCTCGGCTGCTCAGGTCCTCTGCCCGGAGCGGGCTGACGCACCGGTCAGTCGGTGCCGAACTCCATCGCGGCGCGGTCCAGCAACTCGTCGTCGCCGGAGACCTCGCCGCGGGAGGCGATGGCCTCGGCGCCGCCCTCCGGCATGGTGCCGATCAGGCCGGTCGCCGCCGCCTGGGCGGCGCCGATCAGCGCGGGGTGGGTCGTGCCGACAATGCCGAGGCCGGCGTACTGCTCGAGCTTGGCGCGCGAGTCGGCGATGTCGAGGTTGCGCATGGTGAGCTGGCCGATCCGGTCCACCGGGCCGAACGCCGAGTCCTCGGTGCGCTCCATCGAAAGCTTGTCCGGGTGGTAGCTGAACGCCGGGCCAGTGGTGTCCAGGATCGAGTAGTCCTCACCGCTCCGCAGTCGCAGGGTCACCTCGCCGGTGACCGCCGAGCCGACCCAGCGCTGCAGCGACTCGCGGACCATCAGCGCCTGCGGGTCCAGCCAGCGGCCCTCGTACATCAGCCGCCCGAGGCGCCGTCCCTCGTTGTGGTAGTGGGCGAGGGTGTCCTCGTTGTGGATCGCGTTGACGAGGCGCTCGTACGCGGCGTGCAGCAGCGCCATGCCGGGTGCCTCGTAGATGCCGCGGCTCTTCGCCTCGATGATCCGGTTCTCGATCTGGTCCGACATGCCCAAGCCGTGGCGGCCGCCGATCGCGTTCGCCTCCATCACCAGGTCGACCGGGGAGGCGAACTCCTTGCCGTTGATCGTCACCGGGCGGCCCTGGTCGAAGCCGATCGTCACGTCCTCGGCGGCGATCTCGACCGAGGGATCCCAGAACCGCACGCCCATGATCGGTTCCACGGTCTCCACGCCGGTGTCGAGGTGCTCCAGTGTCTTGGCCTCGTGGGTGGCGCCCCAGATGTTGGCGTCGGTCGAGTACGCCTTCTCGGTGCTGTCGCGGTACGGCAGCCCGTGGGCGGCCAGCCACTCCGACATCTCCTTGCGGCCGCCCAGCTCGGAGACGAAGTCGGCGTCGAGCCACGGCTTGTAGATGCGCAGGTGGGGGTTGGCGAGCAGGCCGTAACGGTAGAACCGCTCGATGTCGTTGCCCTTGAACGTCGAGCCGTCGCCCCAGATCTGTACGTCGTCCTCGAGCATCGCCCGGACCAGCAGGGTGCCGGTGACGGCGCGGCCGAGCGGCGTGGTGTTGAAGTAGGCACGGCCGCCCGAGCGGATGTGGAACGCGCCGCAGGCGAGCGCGGCCAGGCCCTCTTCGACCAGCGCCTCCCGGCAGTCGACCAGGCGCGCGACCTCGGCACCGTAGGCCTTCGCGCGGCCGGGCACCGAGGCGATGTCGGGCTCGTCGTACTGGCCGATGTCGGCGGTGTAGGTGCACGGGACGGCACCCTTGTCGCGCATCCACGCGACCGCGACGGAGGTGTCGAGGCCGCCCGAGAAAGCGATGCCGACGCGCTCGCCGGTGGGCAGGGAGGTGAGAACCTTAGACATGGGAAGAGTATGTATGTATCCGCATGATTATGCAAGGTGGCTTGCCGCGCACGGCCGGTACCGCTTGCAGTACCGCCGCTTCGTCCGGGACCCCGGAGCGAAGCCGGTGATCGCCCGCCGCGGCACGGAGCACGGCTTTGGTCCGGTCACCCAACGCTGGGTCGTGGAGCGCGCCTGCACTGGTTGCGTCGCCTGCGGACCCAGCTCCGGCCGGGCCGACACCTCGGTGAACTTCCCCTATGCCTCGGCCTGCTCGGGCGTCCGTTCAGCGAGCGGCGAGCAGCGTGACCGTGTCGATCACACGGTTCGAGAAGCCCCACTCGTTGTCGTACCAGGCGACCACCTTGACGTGGCGGCCGTCGACACGGGTGAGGGCCGAGTCGAAGATCGACGAGGCCGGATTGCCCGTGATGTCGGATGACACGAGCGGGTCGTCCGAGTACTCGAGTACGCCGGCCAGCGACCCCTGTGCCGCGGCGCGGTAGGCCGCCAGCACTTCGTCGCGCGTCACGTTGCGCGTAACGGTCGTGTTGAGTTCGACGATCGAGCCCACCGGAACCGGCACGCGGATCGAGTCGCCCGACAGCTTGCCGTCGAGGTTCGGCAGCACGAGGCCGATCGCCCTGGCGGCGCCCGTCGTGGTCGGCACGATGTTGACAGCGGCGGCGCGGGCGCGGCGGGCGTCGCGGTGCGGACCGTCCTGCAGGTTCTGCTCCTGTGTGTAGGCGTGCACCGTCGTCATGAAGCCGTGCTCGATGCCGGCGAGCTCGTCGAGTACCGCGGCCAGCGGCGCAAGTGCGTTGGTTGTGCACGAGGCGTTCGAGATGATCGTGTGCAGGGCCGGGTTGTACGCGTCGGTGTTGACCCCGAACGCGAGCGTGACATCAGCGCCGTCCGACGGCGCAGTGACGAGCACCTTCTTCGCGCCCGCGTCGAGGTGGGCGCGGGCCGCCTTGGCCGACGTGAAGCGGCCGGTCGCCTCGAGCACGATGTCGACGCCGAGCTCGGCCCACGGCAGCTGTTCCGGTTCGCGCTCGGCGAGCACCGTGATGTGACGGCCGTCGACGACGAGGGCGCTTCCGTCGACCGTCACCGGGCGACCCAGCCGGCCGGCCGTGGTGTCGTAAGCGAGCAGCCGCGCAAGAGTGGCGGGCTCTGTGAGGTCGTTGACGGCGACGACCTCGAGGTCGCTGTTGCGTTCGAGCAGCGCGCGCAGCACATTGCGTCCGATACGGCCAAATCCGTTGATAGCGATGCGAGTCATGAGCGATGTCCCTTCTGTTCGCCATCAGGTTCGCGCCCGGCATCCGCCCGCGACAGCGGCGTGATCGCCATGGTTCAAAAGGATCTCGCCACGTGATGGCGGGCTACTCGCCCTGGGCGAAGGTGCGCCGGTACTCGCTTGGCGTGGTGTCGAGGATGCGCTGGAAGTGCAACCGCAGATTCGCACCGGTGCCGAGACCGACGTCGGCGGCGATCTGCTCGACGCTCCGCTCCGAACGCTCGAGCAGCTCACGGGCCACGTCGATCCGGGCGCGCATGACCCACTGCATCGGCGTGTACCCCGTGTCTTCGACAAAGCGTCGCGAGAACGTGCGGGGCGACACCGTCGCATGCTGGGCGAGCGCCTCGAGGGTGAGGGGCTCGCCGAGCCGGTGCAGCGCCCACTCGCGGGTGGCGGCGAACCGCTCGCCGAGCGGCTCGGGCACGCTGCGCGGCACATACTGCGCCTGGCCGCCGCTGCGGTAGGGGGCCGCGACCAGGTGCCGGGCCGCGTAGTTCGACGCGGCAACCCCGAGGTCGCCGCGCAGAATGTGCAGGCACAGGTCGATGCCCGAGGCGGCGCCGGCCGACGTCAGCACGCTGCCCTCGTCGACGAACAGGACGTTCTCGTCGACCTGAACGAGCGGATGCTTCGCCACAAGCGCCCGCGTGTAATGCCAGTGGGTCGTGGCGCGCTTGCCGTCGAGCAGGCCCGTGGCGGCGAGCGCGAACGCGCCCGTCGAGATGGCGGCGAGCCGCGCACCCCGATCGTGGGCGGCGATCAGCGCGTCAATGACGGCCTGCGGCGGGTCGTCGCGGTCCGGGAACCGGTAGCCGGGGACGAAGACGATGTCGGCCCACGCAAGCGCGTCGAGCCCGTGGGTGACGTAGTACGACAGGCCGTCGCCGCCGGTCACGAGGCCGGGTGCCGCGCCGCACACCCGCACCTCGTACGGCATGCTCGCGCGAGTCGTGAAAACCTGCGCAGGAATGCCGACATCGAGCGGCTTCGCACCCTCGAGCACAAGGACGGCGACGCGATGAAGGCGGGAGGCCGGCACAGGAAAGAGGGTACGCGGGGGCGCGGCTTCGATACGCCGGCTGCGTGGACAGGGCAGATGAAATCGGCCCGGGCTGTCTTCCACGTTGCAGTCCACTGCCGCCGCTCCCACCCCTCGCCCCGCCCCCAGCCGCTCTGACTGAGTGCCGGTTCCGATCCGACGTAGGGTCAGCCAACCGCCCGATGCTCAAAAAAGCGTGACACGCGTACTTACTGCGCAATTTCAATCACGCTTGGGCAGAAACTATGGGCTCCGCCCGAGCCGCTGTCAATGCCACGCCCGACCCCATTTTCTCGCCGTCCGCCAGCTGATTCGGCTTGCCTGTCGCCTCGTCTGCGACCGTCCCACCCTCCACGAGTGCGCACTCGTGCGTGAATACCGCCCTTTGCAAGCACGTGTAATCATGATTACCCGCGCCCTGCAGTCCGGGGCACCCAACGTGCTGCCTTGGAGGCTCCCTTGACGCTCGCAGCCATCGGCCCGATGCTCTCCGAGGGCCGGGCGCACCACCGCCCTGTCGCCGCCTTCGACGCCAACACGTTCGAGCACCTGCAGGCGATCGTGGCGGGGGCGGAGCTGGCGGGCAGCGGTGTGATCATCCAGATCGGCGAGACGGCGGTGGACCATCACGGCGGGCACCTCGCGCCACTCGCCCGGGCCGCCGCCGAGATGGCGCGCACCGCCACCGTGCCGGTCGGGCTCCACCTGACGAAGGTGCGCAGGACCGCACTGCTCGCCCAGGCAGCGCACTGTGGCTTCGGCTCGATCATGTACGACGCCGGTCATCTCTCCTACGCCAGAGCCGTCGCCGTGACTCGGGACGCGGTCTCGTGGGCGCACGAGCAGGGGCTCTGGGCGGAGGCGGAGTTGATGGACACCGGGGGCCGCGGGGGTCCGCGTGCCGCACGGATCGGCACGTCGCCCTGCCCACACGGAGCGCACCTCGCCCCCGGGATAGCCCAGGAGTTCGCCGACGCCACCGGCGCCGACGCACTTGTACTCAGCGGCGAAAGCCACCCCTTCGGCACCTGCACGGCAGATGACCACCGCTCGCTGCTCGCCGGGCTGCGGACAGCGGTGAACGTGCCTCTCGTCCTGCGGGAGTTGTCCGCGGCGAACGCAGCAGAACTGAGCGCAGCGGTCGTCGCAGGCGTGGCCAAGCTCGGCTTCGGGCGCGCTCTCGACCCCGCGATGACGCGGGCGCTGCGCGACGGGCTCGCGGCGGGTGGCACGCAGGACCCGGCCGCCTACCTCGCTGCCGCCCGCCGGGCGATGGCGGACGTGGTCGCCAACCTCATCCAGACCCTGGAGGGCCCGGACGCCGGGCCGAGCCCGTGCCCCCCTGCCGGAAAGCACCACGCCGGACGGCATTGACGGCCTGACGGGCCGGCCGCTGTGCTCCCACCAGGGGAGGCGGCCCACAAAGTCTGCGCGGTTTGATGCGGCTCCGGATAGGACCACGAGAAACCAGGCCGCAGGGACCGGGTACTTGGCGTTGAGCACCCGGCCCCTGCAGATTGCGGGACGCACTCCTGCCAGCCTGTTCCGGTTGCCTCCCGCACTCGTCAACATCGACGTCGTGGCGAGGCAGGCGCCTCCCGAACCCATCGAGAGGTGACTTCACCACTGCCCGATAAAGTCACGACCCCCAACAGGCCGTGCGACAACCCACACGCATACCTTCGGTCGTGCTGTCGAGTACGTCCCGCCGCCGCCGATCGGCCGTCAAGGCGCTTTCGGGTACCGGGCGCCCGTGTCGCCGGGCTGATCAGGATGCGGGTCTGGTTCGCTCACTCACGTGCCGTCCGGCACCTGACACCACAGAAGCGGAGCAGACATGGCAGACCTGGCCGATGGCCTCTACCGGATCTCCTTCACCCCCGAGCAGGTCCTCACCGGGCCGGACTCTCGTGCCGGAGGGCCGCTGATGCTCCTGCCAGACAACGGGGATCCCGGGCAGGACTGGAAGGTGCGGAGCACCGGCAACGGTGCCCATACCATCAGCACACCCCGTGACCTGCACGTGAGCTACGACGGCGACCCGGACATGCACGAGCTGTCCGTCCTGCTGCCCGGGGCCCGCGACTGGCACCTCATCCCCGGCGACAGGCCCGACACCTTCATCATCAGCGTCCCGAACACCCCGATGCGGCTCGGGATGAGCCTGCTGCGGATCTTCCCGCCCCGCATCGCGCTGGCTCCCGAGTACGGGCCCCAATACCAGGCCTGGACCTTCCAGAAGGTCGGATAGCCGCGCTGCCCGCGGACCCGCGCAGCCGCCCCCACCAACGTCCTGCTGGAACCGTTGCTGCCGACCGGCATCAAGTCCGTTTGGCCGCCGAGGAGGGTGTAGCGGCGGAGCGTCGTCATGACACGTCGTTCCGGAAGAAGGGGCGGCACCGAGCGGGGCCTCACCTCTTCCGCAGGGCGTGTTTGAGAACTGAGCTCCTGGCCACGCTCCATGCTGTGATGATTTCGGTGTGGGGCGTGGGGGATCTTTCCGATGAGCAGTGGTCGTGCTGGAGCCGTTGTTGCCGGTGGTGGGGGTGGGCCGCCGGTCCCGGAATCGACGGCGGTTGATCGACGGTGTGCGGTGGCGAGTGCGGACGGTGTGCCGTGGCGGGGCCTGCCATGCGGGTACGGTCCCTGGCAGACCGTGTACGAGCTGTTCAGACGCCGGCAGCGTGAGGGTGTGTGGGCCCGGGTCCTGACTGCATTGCAGACACGGGCGGATGCGTCCGGGTTGATCACGTGGGAGTTGAACGTCGACTCCACGGTCTGCCGGGCCCATCAGCACGCTGCCGGCGCCCGCCGCGACGGGGCGGGGCAGAAGGAGCCGCCGGGCGGGGTCCGGGCGGAGCCGGATGATCACGGGCTGGGACGGTCGCGGGGCGGGTTCTCCACGAAGATCCATCCCTTGATCTTCGCGGGGAATCCCGGCGTTTACGCCGGGAGTGAATGCGATCCGTGGGGCGGAGGCGCGGAGCGCCGGAGTGCTCTGCGCCGTTGTCAGTGGGGCCCACTATGTTGATCAGGGAACCGAAGGGGGTGGGCTGGGTGATCCGTGCGTACAAGTTCCTCATGCGGCCCACCGTCCGCCAGGACCAGGCTCTTCGCGAGATGCTGCGCGATCACTGCTCGCTCTACAACGGTGCCCTGCAGGAACGCCGCGACGCCTGGCGGCACACCTCGAAGACCACGGTCCGATACGGGCAGCAGTCTGCGCAGCTCAAGGAGATCCGGGCCTTCGACCCGGAACGTCAGGGCCGCTGGTCGTTCTCCTCCCAGCAGGCGACCTTGCGTCGGCTGGACAAGGCATTCGCCGCGTTCTTCCGCCGCATCAAGGCCGGAGACAAGCCCGGATACCCGCGCTTTCGTGGAGCGGCCAGGTCCGACACGGTGGACTTCCCCAAGGACGGTGACGGCTGCCGCTGGGACTCCATCCCCAACGGCCCTGTGACCCGCGTGCGCCTGCAGGGGGTCGGGCACGTCAAGGTGCACCAGCACCGGCCAGTGACCGGCAAGGTCAAGACGATCAGCATCAAGCGTGAAGGACACCGCTGGTACGTGATCCTGACTGCCGAGCAGACCGAGCCGGAGCCGCTGCCCGCCACCGGCAGCGTGGTCGGCATCGACCTGGGCATAGCCAACTTCCTCGCCGACTCAGGCGGCGGATTCGTGCCCAACCCCCGTCACGGGCAGAAGGCCGCCGCGAAACTCGAAGCAGCTCAGCAGTCGCTCAGCCGGTGCAAGCGCGGCTCCAGGCGTCGACGCAAGGCCGTGGAGGAGGTTGCCCGGCTGCACGGCAAGGTGCGCCGTCAGCGGCTCGACCACGCACACAAGACCGCGCTTGACCTCGTGCGCGAACACGACTTCATCGCGCACGAAGACCTCAAGATCCGCAACATGAGCAAGGCCCCCGAGCCGCGTCCGAACGGGGACGGCACCTACGCCCCGAACGGGGCTGCGGCAAAGGCCGGGCTGAACCGCTCGATCGCTGATACCGGATGGGGATGTTCCCCGCGATCCTGAACGCCAAGGCAGAGTGCGCCGGACGGGAAGTGATGGCCGTGGACCCCCGCAACACCTCGCGGCGCTGCCCCGAATGCGGGCACATCGCCAAGGAGAACCGGCCCACACAGGAGAAGTTCCACTGCGTCTCGTGCGGCCACAGCGCGCACGCGGACACAGTGGGAGCCACCAACGTTCTACGGGCCGGGCCGGTCCGTCGCGACGCCAACCCGGCATAGCGAGAAGCCCCCTCGTTTACGAGGGGGAGGAGTCACGTACACCAGCTGCCAGCCATGCGCCATGTGCGCCGGCGGCATCGTCCGCTCCGGACTCGGCCGTGTCGTCTACGCGCTCTCCACCGAGCAACTCATCGAACTCAACCCGAAGTCAGGCGACTGGCCGACGGTAGCGCAGGACGGCCCGGCCCGGCCCTGTTCGACGAGGCACGCGCCCCCATCGACGACTACTACCGCCATAACTGAGAGCGCCGACTAACGCCACCAAAACCCTGGAAGTACCCGCCTCAGCAGAGGGCTGGGGCAGCGTGGAGGACATGTCCTCCACGCAGAGACCGTGGTCAATCACGAACGAGACTTCGTGAGCTGGTCATAAGCCAGTGCCAGACACCGTTCTCGATGCGCTTGGCGAGGTCGTCGGTCAGGGCCATGCAGTCGGACCACGGGGCCGGCCATGGTGGTTCGGTTCTCCGATTCGTTCGGTGGCACGGCGGTTCAGGCCGCGAGGGCGGTGGTGCCGGGGCGGCCGATACGGCGGCCGTTGATGCTGGGCGCATCGGCGTGGGCGAGGGTGGCGAGGCGGTAGCAGCCGGTGCGCTCGCGCTTGTGCTCGTACATGGCGACGTGCCGGCCGGCGGGGCGGGCCGCGTTGCGGTCCAGGCATACGTCGGCTTCTCTGGAGGTCGCCGATCCCGAGGCGGACTCGCAACGGAGTCCTCGCAGCTCAGTGGCTGTGACTCAGCACTGCATTGATCGCAACGCCCGTGGTGCAAAGGCGTGTCACCCGGCTGGCCCGGGACTCCAGGTAGCGTTGCTCGGCGATGCTGGCGGTGGACTTCGCGGCGCGCCGGTAGTGCTCGTACGCCCCGGCCGTGTCGCCGGTCTTCTCCAGCAGATGCGCCCGCACGGACAGCAGCCGGTGGTGCCCGGCCATCCGCTCGTCACTGTCCAATGTGGACAGCAGGGCCAGCCCGGCCGGCGGGCCCTCGGTCTCGGCGAGCGCGATCGCCCGGTTGAGGGTGACCATCGGGTTGGGGGCGATCCGTTCCAGGATCAGGTAAAGGGTGTGCACCTGCGGCCAGTTGGTCTCCTCGGCCGTGGCCGCGTCGGCGTGCGTGGCGGCGATGGCGGCCTGCAGCTGGTATGGCCCCAGCGCTGGGCCGGCCAGCGACGCCTTGACCAGCTCCAGCCCCTCGTCGATCAGCCCGCGGTCCCACTTCGTACGGTCCTGCTTGTCCAGCGGCACCAGATCGCCGGCCGCCGTCGTACGTGCCTCCCGGCGGGCGTGGGTCAGCAGCATCAGCGCGAGCAGCCCGGTCATCTCGCCGTCCTCGGGCAGCTGCGCGTGCACCATCCTGGCCAGCCGGATCGCCTCGTGCGCGAGGTCGGCGCGGTGCAGCTCGCTGCCCGAGGAGGCGGTGTAGCCCTCGTTGAAGATCAGGTAGAGCACGTGCAGGACGACCCGTAGCCGCTCCTCGCGCTCCGCGCCGTCCGGCAGGCTGAACGAGCTGCCGGCGGCCTTGATGCGCTGCTTGGCCCGGCTGATCCTGGCCGCCATCGTGGCCTCCGGCACCAGGAACGCGCGGGCGATCTCGGCAGTGGTCAGGCCGCCGACGGCCCGCAGCGTCAGGGCGGTCTGGGAGGCCGCGGTCAGCGTCGGATGGCAGCACAGGAACAGCAGGACGAGCGTGTCGTCGGTGTCCGGTACGTCCTCGGGCACCACCTCGGTGGCCGTCGCCGACTCCCGCTCGCGGCGCGCGTGGTCACTGCGCATCTGGTCGATGAGCCGCCGGGACGCGACAGTCACCAGCCAGCCGCGCGGGTTGTCCGGCACTCCCTCGGCCGGCCACTGCACGGTGGCGGCGAGGACGGCCTCCTGTACGGCGTCCTCACACCCTTCGAACTGGGCGTGCCGACGTACCAACGTGGCGAGGACCTGCGGCGTGAGTTCACGCAGCAGGTCCTCGAAGTCCGGTGCTGTCATGCTTCCAATTGTCCGTCAGCGAACATCACCTGCCGCACCTCGATCCCCAGACCCTCGATCGCGGTGTCCGGGATCTGCGCTGCCAGCTCGATCGCCCGATCCTTGTTCTCGCAGTCGATCAGGTAGAAGCCGCCCAGGTACTCCTTGGACTCCAGGAAAGGGCCGTCGGTCACCACCGGCTGGCCGTTGCGTACGGACACCACAGCGGCCTGTGACGGGTCGACCAGCGCCTGCGTGGTGATCAGCTCGCCGGATGTCTTCAGTGCCTCGATGAACGTGCCGTGGCCGTCGCCGATCGCCGCCTTCTCCTTGTCGGTCAGCGCATCGATCACGGCCGGGTTGATATGCATGCTGATCAGGAACTTCATTTCGTGCTCCTCGTGGTTCGCGAGCCCCGGCTGGGCCCTTCGACCGGTTGGTCGGAGCCGCCGCCGTCGTCTTGACATCCTCCGCCGACACGTTCGCATGAGTTTTTCGCCGTCGCATCGCCCGGACCGTGAGGTCGTCATGTCCGGTGACGCCTCACCGTGGGTGACGCCCCACCGTGGCAGACACGGGAGATTTCCGTCCGTCCCGATGTCAAGAAGCGTTTCGCCGCTCCGACCAACCGGCGAAACGTCGAGAGAACAGGGAGTTTCGGATATGCGAGTCAACCGGGTATGGCTGGGACTGGTCGTCCTCATGCTGCCGACATTGCTCGTCGCGATGGACATGACGGCGTTGCTCCTCGCGCTCCCACGGCTGAGCGCCGACCTGGGTGCCACCAACGTCCAGCAGTTGTGGATCAGTGACAGCTACGGACTCATGGTGGCCGGCCTGGTCATCACGATGGGTACGCTCGGCGACCGGATCGGCCGCCGACGGCTGCTGATGATCGGCGGGGCGGCGTTCGCGGTGCTGTCGGTCGTGGCCGCCTTCGCGGTCAGCCCGCTGATGCTGATCGTCGCGCGTGCGCTGTTGGGCGTCGCCGGCGCGAGCCTGGCGCCGTCCACACTTGCCTTGATCACCAACATGTTCCGCGACGAACGACAGCGCGGGCAGGCCATCGCGATCTGGGCGACCTGCCAGTTCACCGGCGGCGCACTCGGACCCGTACTCGCCGGATTCCTGCTCCAGTACTTCTGGTGGGGATCGGTTTTCCTGGTCGCCGTGCCGGCGATGGCGTTGCTGCTGCTCGCCGGGCCGGTCCTGCTGCCGGAGTTCCGCAGCGACCAGGCCGGCCGTCTGGACCTGGCCGGCGTCGGGCTGTCGCTCGTGGCGGTGCTTTTGATGGTTTACGGCATCAAGCAGCTGACCGTCGAGAGCGTGCCAGTCGTTCCGGCGGTGGCCCTCGTCGTCGGCGCAGCCATCGGATTCCTGTTCGTACGCCGGCAACTGCGGCTGGAGACGCCGCTGCTGGACCTGCGGCTGCTGCGCAACCGCCCGTTCACGGCCGTACTCGTCGCGCTGGTCTTCGCCGGCATCGCCATGGCTGGTACAGGCCTGCTGGTGACCCAGTACCTGCAGAGCGTGCTGGGCTTCTCGCCGGTCGCGTCGGCGGTGCTGTTCGCACCCATGGGCCTGGGCGTGGCGGTCGGCACCATGGCCGCGCCGGCGCTGGCCCGGCGGATGAAGCAGACGACCGCGATCGCCGGCGGGCTGGTGGCGTCGGCGCTGGGCAGCCTGCTGCTGGTCGGCGTCGACACTGCGAGCGCCCTGCCGCCGGTGATGATCGGCATCGCCGTACTGGCGCTGGGCACCGGCCCGCTGTTCGCGCTGGGCACCGGGCTGGTCGTCGGGTCCGTACCGCCGGAGCGCGCCGGCTCGGCGGCGTCGATGTCGGAGACCGGCAACTACTTCGGCGGCTCGCTCGGCTTCGCGCTGCTCGGCGTGGTGGCCGCAGTGGTCTACCGCAGCCGGATGGACGGCACGTCCGACTCGATGGCCGGCGCGGTCGCCGCCAGCCAGCACCTTCCCGCCGGCCAGGGCGCGGAACTGCTGCACACCGCGCGGGAGGCGTTCACCGCCGGCCTGCACGTCACCGGCGTCGTCGCCGCGGTCATCTTCGCCGGGCTGGCCGTACTGATCCTGACGATGCGCCCGGCAGCCCGGGCCACCCCGGCCGCACTCCCCGACTACGAGGCGACTCGCTCGTAGAACCCTGCCGAGGCCGACGTTGTGGCCCTCGGTCGCCTCGCTGTACCGGGCGCTCGCCGAGGCCGAGGAGGTCGCAGCGGGTGACCACCTTGGTGCCCTCCGCGATCTGGTCGAACACGTCCAGTCGGTAGCCGGTGAGCGACGCCTTCAGTTCGAGGTCGCCCGCGACCCAGGCCGAGCGCTCGTTGGGGCCGTCGAATCCTTGGAGCACGAGGTCCTTCGAGATGCACCGCTCGAAGCCGGCGGCCAGGTCCCCGTTGTAACTGGCGTAGAACGCCGCGGCGACCCGGCGCGGCGAGAGACCGGATCCGGACGGGGCACCGTGTGATCCCTGGCTCTGCGCCTCGGCCGGAGTGGCGACGGTGGCGAGGGCCGCGGCGGTGCCGAGGCCGGTGATGGTGCCGATCATCCTGCGCCGGCTGGGGGCGGGGGCGGATGCGGCCTCGGAGGACTTCTTGGCGGTCATGTGAACTCCTGGTGGGTGAGCCGTTGGGGGCGCGAGGTCAGTGGGCGCGCAGCGGGGCGAGGGCGTTGGTCCAGGCGATGACCTGGTCGAGGGTGGTGGTGAGGGCATCGCGCTGGGCGTCGATGGGCTTGAAGGCGCTGAAGTTCTCGAAGTCGTTGAAGAGGGAGAGGGCGACCTGGGAGCGCACGTCGGCCATCTGGAGTTCGCCGGCGATGAGGCGCAGGTGCTCCACGGCGCGGGTGCCGCCGGTCGAGCCGTAGCTGACGAAGCCGACGGCCTTGTTGGTCCATTCGGTGTAGAGGAAGTCGATGGCGTTCTTCAGCGCGCCGGGCACCGAGCGGTTGTACTCGGGACTGACGATCACGAAGCCGTCGAAGGACGCGATCTTCTGCGCCCAGGTCTGGGTGTGCGGCTGGGCGTACTGGCCCATCGACGGGGGGGGGTAGGCCTCGTCGAGCAGCGGGAGCTTGTAGTCCACCAGGTCGACGAGTTCGAACTCGGCGTCGGTGCGCTGGGCGGCGTTCTTGTGCACCCAGCGGGCGACGGCCTCGCCGTTCCGTCCCGGGCGGGTGCTTCCGAGGATGATGCTGATCTTGGTCATCAAGCAATTGCTTGACGGAGCAAGTACGCACGAGGGCCACTTGACTCGTCAAGGACTTAGGGGTGAGGGGGTGCAGGGGCAGGGCCGGCCCCTGCACCCCCGAGCTTCTTGACCCGTCGGGGAGCGGACAAGGCCTACTCGTCCCGCAGCAACCGCGCCTACCTGCGAACTGGCCAAGGACGTCGCCGCGATGGACAACGTGGGCCCCGCGTACACGGGGGTAGATCCGGCACATTCAGGTCGCCGTGCTCGCGGGTGTATCAGCCCCTACGCGGGGGGATCCGCCGGACGGACGCCGCTTGCAGGAGCTGCTGACGTAGTCCTCGCGTACGCGAGAGGCGGCCGTCTTTATCGTCTTCAACTCGGCCGGGTTCGTCAGTGGTGTTCCGGGAGCAGTTCTTGCCGGCGCGTGGCTCCCAAGGGGGTTACAAAGAACCGTCCAACCGGTATATTTCTTTTCGTTATTCACACAACAGGGCGATGCGGTCAACTTCGCGTGAGTTGGGCGGAACGGGTATTCACCGTGCACTCGCACTGCACGGTGTCGCTGGGTTCTGTCTTTTCCTCCCCCATCGCTGCTTGGTTCGGTGCGCTGACAGCACAGTCTGGGAAAAGGGGGAGGCCCGGAATCGTGGGTGACTTGCAGGCGCAAGTGGTGGTCGTGGGCGGAGGCCCGGTCGGGTTGCTCCTCGCCTGCGAGCTGGCGGGATACGGGGTCCGCACCTTGGTCGTCGAGGCGGAGACCGGTGTGTCTGGCCGGCCCAAGGCGACCACGCTGCATGCCCGGACTGTGCAGTCCTGGTCCGGCGTGGTTATCTCGGCGGGCTCGCCGGCGCAGGGAAGCAGGCGAGCTCCGCCTTAGCGAGCTGCACTTTTCACTTCGCAGGGATTCCCGGCCTGACTATCTCGGCCCCGGCCACGGAACCGCAGCCGATCCTCAAGTGTCCGCAGGAGGAGCTGGAGAGCCTCTTCGAGGAGCGGGCCCGGGCCGCCGGTGCGATGATCCTGCGCGGTCACCGTGTGACCGAGGCACACCAGGGGCCGGACGGGGTCCACGTCACGGCGGAGGGACCGCGCGGCCGGGTGACCTGCGCGGCCGAGTACGTGGTGGGAGCGGACGGCGCGCGCAGCACAGTGCGCGAGCAGGCCGGCTTCGACTCCCGGACGTACCCGGCCACGGTCTCCGCGATGGCGGGCGATGTCCGTCTCGAGAAGGCGGACGCCCTGCGGCAGGGTTGGCACCGCACCTCTCGCGGCTGGATCCTTGCCAAGGACGTCCCGCATGGCGGGATCCGCTTGCGGACACTCAACTGCGCGGGCACGCACCGGGCACGTCATCTGCCGCTCACCCTGGAGGAGCTGCGCCGGGAGGTCTCCTGGATCGCGGGACGGGACATCGCGATGCGGGCGCCGAAGTGGCTGAGCAGGTTCAGCGATTTCTGCCGGCTCGTCCGGTCCTACCGGAAAGGGCGGATCCTGCCGGCGGGGGACGCGGCGCACGTGCACTTCCCGATCGGCGGCCAGGGGCTGAGCACCGGTCTGCTGGACGCCCTCAATCTCGGCTGGAAGCTGGCGCTCACGGTGCGCGGCGCCGCGGGTGAAGGGCTGCTCGACACCTACGACCAGGAGCGCCGGCCCGCCGCGCAGCGGGTCATCGACAACACGCGGGCGCAGCTGGCCCTTATGCGGCCGGATGCCGAACTCGACCCGCTGCGCGCCCTGTTCGGTGAGCTGCTGGCCGGAGGATTGGAGGGCGGCGTATTGGCTTCCGTGATCAGTGCCCAGGACACGGTGCTGCCTGCGCGCGGCGCGGATTCTTCCCCATGGGAGGGAAGCTTTCTGCAGAATGTCGAACTGACCACCCGGGAAGGCCGCACCGATGTGATTGGCCTGCTGGGCGAGGGGCGGCCGCTGCTCCTGCTCTTCGGCGGGCAGGCCAGCGGCTACGAGACGCAGGCGCAGGCATGGGCCGGGCTGCTGCGGATGGTGCGTGCCGAGCCGGTACCCGATCTGCCGTGTGAGGCAGCGCTGGTGCGGCCTGACGGGTACGTGGGCTGGGCGGCGGGGGGAGGCCGGCTCGCCCCCGCTCTCAGGGCGTACTTCGGTGAGGGCGGGGGAGCGGTGGCCGATGGCGTGGAGGCCAGGGGTGCTCGTTCGGGCGCGGTCAGCTGAGAAACGTCGGCTGCTGCACGATGTGCATGTTCTGCAACTCGCTGTGGACCGAGGCTCCCCTGCCCTCGGAGAAGTCCACCGCAGCGAGCACCGGCGGCACCACAACACTGGGCAGCACGTGCCGCAGCAGGGCGGTGACTCTGCGCGGCAGGTCCTCGTAGTTGGACATGGCCTGGGACATGGCCTGGACGCCTGCGAAGGCTCCCACCAGGACGTCGGAGGTCTCTGCCGGCACGACGTGAGGCATCAACTCGCCCTGGGCCTGCGCTTTCTCCAGCAGATCAATGCCCACTTCGCTCCAGCGCAGGAAGGGGCCGCTGCGGTTGAGTCCCTGAGCCTGATGGTCGAGCGACAGCCGGACACCGGCCCGGACAAGGGGGTCGGTCTGCAGGCGGTAGGCGTGCAGGGCCGTCGTGTCCACCAGCTGCTGGACCTTGCAGGCACGGTCGGGAATGGGCAGCTGGTGATCCTGTTCACGGATCACCCCCTCCGCCAGGTCTTCCTTCGTAGGGAAGTGGAAGTAGAGGGCACCCTTGGTCACACCGGCGGTGGTGAGGATCTCGCTGATCGTCGCGGCCAGGTAGCCGCGTTCCTCGAAGACCTTGGCCGCCGCTGTGAGGATCGTCCACCGGGTGCGGATCGCCCGGTCCTGCATCACCACTCTCGGCCTCCTTTCTTCGATGAGCCCCGAGACCCCAATAAAAACCGTCTGGTTTGTATCTTACAGCGGAGTTGCGATGCGCATACCTCCCCATGGACGTACCAGATTCAATGCATTGCAAAAACGAACACAGCGGGACAGGGGAGAGCGAGGAGCGGATGGCGGGGTGCGGCTGCTGTGGTCGGCCGGACGGGGAGAGGGAGGCCCCGGTGATCCTGGTGACGGGTGCCACCGGAACGGTGGGGCGGGAAGTGGTCCGGCGGCTCCCCGCCGATCTGCGCGTTCGCATCATGGCCAGGGATCCCGCGAAGGTCACGGGGGCGTCATCGACGGCGGAGACAGTCGCCGGGGACTATGAGGATCCGCGGTCGCTGGCCCGGGCTGTGACGGGGGTGCGGACGGCATTCCTCGTCACCACCCGCGTCGCAGGCGACGACGACTCCCGGTTCGTTCGCGCCGCACAAAGAGCCGGGGTGCAACGGTTGGTGAAACTCTCCGCGGCAGCTGTCCTCGACCAACAGGCCGACGACCTCATCACCCGGTGGCAGCGTGCCAACGAGGAACTGCTGCGCGCCTCCGGCATGGAGTGGACCCTGCTGCGTCCGCGCGCGTTCATGTCCAACTCCCTGGCCTGGGCGGCCTCCATCCGGTCCGAGCGCACCGTCCGCGCGCTCTACGGGACGTCGGCCAACGCCTGTGTGGATCCCAGGGACATCGCCGAAGTCGCCGTGCGGGCCCTGACCGAGGAGGGGCACGCCGGATGCACCTACACCCTTACAGGACCGGAGGCGCTCACCGCGATCGGGCAGACGGAACAGCTCGGCCGGCTGCTCGGGGTTCCCCTGCACTTCGAGGAGTTGAGCCGGGACGAAGCGTGCGCTGCGCTGAGAAGGCGCTATCCGGCGCCGGTCGTTGAGGCGCTGCTGGAGAGCGCGGAACGGCAGCGGGCAGGCGCCAAGGCTCAAGTGGAGGACACCGTCCGTACGGTGACGGGCCGGCCGGCGGGATCCTTCCGGGGGTGGGCCGAGGACCACCTCGAGGCCTTCGCCCTGCAAGAGCCCGGGACGCCGGTCCCGAGCCGATCCGTGCAGCATGCTCGTTCGTCACAGCCGCGGAGGACGGATCGGAGTGGAGGAACATGACGCGGCGTCAGTTTGGAGGGGCCTGGTGCCCAGCACGCTGCGCACCAGGCCCGGGAGGTCACCCCGTGAGCGACGTCATGGTCACGGTGGCCCGGAACGCAGGTATTCCCTCCTGCTGGGCGGTCACGAGCACGGCCTCCTCGTAGCCCGTGCACGATGCCGGAATTCGGCGCGCCTCAATGGTGCAGGGTGTGTCCATCTCGACGTAAGCGCTTGAATTCGCTGGTGATGTCGAGAGGCAGGGAAGCATGTCCCAGCGTCCCAGCCCCGCGGGGCCACTCCGTGGCCGAGCGCGGCCTGGTCGACGACGTCATCGACCCGGCGGAGACCCGCGAGGTGCTCATCCGGTCCCTGGCCATGCTGCACAGCAAGCACGCCGACCTGCCCTCCCGTAAGCACGGCAACCCCCCGCAGTAACAGCACGACCCTTGACGGCAGTACGAGTCAACCGCACGACGGTTCTGTTATTTTGCCCGAGAGGTCTGCTGTGCCCGCGAGAACGCCCGTTTGTCAGGGCAGATTTCCGCCGGGGAATCGATGGACGCCTGAACGCGTCCTTGCGGTCGGACAGCATGGAGTCGCGTGAATCCCCACCTCAGAGGCGTGCGGGAGGAGGTTGCGTATGCCTGGCTGACGGTGCATCAAAATAGCACGAAGGGTTTGCCGTTGACAAACCGGCTGGCCTGTTTTGTACTCGTGAGGTGCCGGGAAATGCACATTCACCGAGGGGGAAACGGCGTGCAGATCGACGTACTGGGCATATTGGACGTCAGGGAGAATGGGGCGTCCATCGCTCCTACTGCGCCGAAGCCCCGGCAGGTGCTCGCTCTTCTGGCGCTGCACGCCGACCAGGTGGTGCCGGTCTCCGCTCTCATCGACGAGCTGTGGGCGGGCCGGCCCCCGCGCAGCGCGCGCACCACGTTACAGACCTACGTCCTGCAACTGCGCGACCTCATCACGCTCGCGCTGGAGAAGGAGACGCCCGCCGCCGAGCCTGCTTCGCCCCCGCGGCGCCGCGC
The DNA here is from genome assembly GCF_053599875.1 of Streptomyces sp. NPDC005151. Lineage (NCBI taxonomy): Bacteria > Bacillati > Actinomycetota > Actinomycetes > Kitasatosporales > Streptomycetaceae > Streptomyces > Streptomyces sp. NPDC005151. The sequence continues at coordinate 48,344 of NZ_JBSFYR010000051.1, forward strand.
CAAGGACGTCCTGGTCACCTCGCCCGGCGGGTACATGCTCGTCTCCGGTGGCGGGACCAGCGACGTCCGGGAGTTCGAACGGCTCGCGGGCGTGGGCTACCGTGCGATGGACGCAGGGGACTTCCAGGGCGCCTCGCGCCTGCTGCGTGAGGCACTCGCCCTGTGGACCGGCTCGGCCTTCGCAGACGTGCAGACCGGTGCGCAGCTGGAGATGGAGGCCAAACGGCTGGAAGAGAGCCAGCTGTGCGCCCTCGATCAGCGCATCGAGGCCGACCTCCGGCTCGGCCGTCACCGCGAACTGCTCCCGAAACTGACCGTGCTGACGAGCCGTTACCCCACCCACGAGAACCTGCACGCCCAGTTCATGCTGGCGCTGCACCGCTCGGGGCGGCGCGGCGAGGCCCTTGACGTCTACCACCGGCTGCGCAGCACCCTCGTACGGGACCTGGGCCTGGAGCCCTCGGCACGGTTGCGCCAACTCCAGCAGTCGATCCTGATAGCCGCGCCGGAGACTTCGCTGGCTGCGGAGCAGCAGATGCCTGCGACGGTTCCTCTCCCCTCTGCCCGTGTGGGCAGCGCACGCTCGTTACCCGTGAACTGACGTGTGAGAGGCGGGTCGTGCCACAGCGGCGCAGATCACCGCGACTCTGGCTGCAGTGCGGCGCAATAAGTGGGTAGCCTCAGACGAAATCGTTAAGTTACCACTTGGTAACTGGCTTTCGTCGGTTCGAGGAGCTCACTCATGCAACTCGTCGCGATCATCGTGTCGCTGGCCCTGATCGTGGTCGGCTTCGCGCTGTTCTTCCGAGCCACCTTGCAGATCTATCACTTCGTACGGCTCGGCCAGCCCGTCCCCAAGGGCTTCCGGACCAACAACCCCTACCAGCGCAGTGTGACGCTGGTCAGGGAGTTCGTCGTCCACACCCGGATGAATCGCTGGGGTCTCATCGGGGTGGCGCACTGGTTTGTGGCAGTGGGCTTCTACTCGCTGCTCCTGACCCTCGTCAACGCCACAGGCCAGCTCTTCAATGCCGACTGGGTGCTGCCGGTCCTCGGCCACTTCACGCCCTACAACGTCTTCGTCGAGTTCCTCGGCACAATGACGGCGCTCAGCATCCTGACCCTGATCGTCATCCGCCAGTTGAACCGGCCCTCGACCCCCGGCCGCAAGTCGCGGTTCGCCGGCTCCAAGACGGGCCAGGCGTACTTCGTCGAGACCGTCGTCCTCATCGTGGGCACCTGCATCGTGGTGCTGCACGCCCTGGAGGGCGCCATGCACCACGTCGACCACTACGAGGCCTCGTACTTCATCTCCTACCCGTTGGTCGCCTGGTTCCAGGGGATGAGCCTGTCTACCCTGCAGCACCTCGTCTACTTCTTCGCTGGCCTGAAGATCGCGACCTCGTTCATCTGGATGATCACGGTCTCGCTGAACACCAACATGGGTGTGGCCTGGCACCGTTTCCTGGCCTTCCCGAACATCTGGTTCAAGCGCGACGCGACCGGTGAGACGGCCCTCGGCGGCCTCCAGCCGATCACCTCGGGCGGCAAGCCGATCGACTTCACCGACCCGGGCGAGGACGATGTCTTCGGTGTCTCCCAGGTCGAGCAGTTCTCCTGGAAGGGCCTGCTCGACTTCTCCACGTGCACCGAGTGCGGTCGCTGCCAGTCGCAGTGCCCGGCCTGGAACACGGGCAAGCCGCTCTCCCCGAAGTTGCTGATCATGTCGCTGCGCGACCACGCGCACGCCAAGGCGCCGTACCTGCTCGCCGGTGGCGGCAAGGACATGGAGGGCAACGAGAAGGCGACCGAGGAGCAGCTGAAGGACGTACCGGCGGCCGCTCTCGCGGAGGCCGGGCGCCCGCTGATCGGCACCGTCGAGGAGAACGGCGTCATCGACCCGGACGTGCTCTGGTCCTGCACCACCTGCGGTGCGTGCGTGGAGCAGTGCCCGGTCGACATCGAGCACATCGACCACATCGTCGACATGCGCCGCTACCAGGTGATGATCGAGTCCGCGTTCCCGTCCGAGGCGGGCACGATGCTCAAGAACCTGGAGAAGAAGGGCAACCCCTGGGGCCTGGCCAAGAAGCAGCGCCTCGAGTGGCTCAAGGAGCTCGACTTCGAGGTGCCTGTCGTCGGCAAGGACATCGAGGACCTCGCCGAGGTCGAGTACCTGTACTGGGTCGGCTGCGCGGGCGCCCTCGAGGACCGCGCCAAGAAGACCACGAAGGCCTTCGCCGAGCTGCTGCACATCGCGGGCGTCAAGTTTGCGATCATGGGCGGCGACGAGAAGTGCACCGGTGACTCCGCCCGCCGTCTCGGCAACGAGCCCCTGTTCCAGCAGCTCGGGCAGGAGAACGTCATGTCCCTGAACATGGCGTTCGGCGAGGAGTACGACGACGACGGCAAGGTGACCGAAGAGTCCCGCAAGCCCAAGTCGGCGAAGAAGATCGTCGCCACCTGCCCGCACTGCCTCAACACGATCGGCAACGAGTACCCGCAGCTCGGCGGCGACTACGAGGTCATCCACCACACGCAGTTGCTCCAGCACCTGGTGGACGAGGGCAAGCTGATCCCGGTCACCCCGGTCGACGGTCTGATCACGTACCACGACCCCTGCTACCTGGGCCGCCACAACAAGATCTACACGCCCCCGCGCGAGATCATCGCGAAGGTGCCGGGACTGCGGAACGAGGAGATGCACCGCCACAAGGAGCGCGGCTTCTGCTGCGGCGCCGGTGGTGCCCGGATGTGGATGGAAGAGCGGATCGGCAAGCGCATCAACAACGAGCGCGTCGACGAGGCCCTCTCCCTCAACCCGGACATCGTCTCCACCGCCTGCCCCTTCTGCCTCGTGATGCTGACCGACTCGGTCAACGGCAAGAAGAACGACGGCCAGGCCAAGGAGTCCATCCAGGTCGTGGACGTCGCCCAGCTCCTGCTGGAGTCCGTGAAGACCCCGGTCGACGACGAGCCCCCGGCGGGCGCGTCGGAGGCGGAGAGCGAGCCGGAGCCCGAACCCGCGACGTAGCGCCGTAAAGAACGTGATGTGAAGACGACTTGGGGGCCGCCCCGTGGCGGCCCCTAGGGCCTGTTGCGAAAGTGGATCGTCTGTCAGACCTGCCTGGGATACTCCGAGCATGGAGATGACAGTGCAGCTGACGATCGACTGCTCCGATCCGCAGAGAATGGTGACTTTCTGGGCCGAGGCCCTGGGCTACGTGCCTGAGCCTCCGCCGGGCGGGCACGCCACGTGGCGTGCTTACTGGGCGGCGGTGGGGGTGCCCGAGGCAGAGTTGCCGGCCGGTGCCGGGGATATTCCGGAGTCGATCATCGATCCCGCGGGACGTGGGCCGAGGGTGTGGTTCCAGCAGGTTCCGGAGTCGAAGGTCGCCAAGAACCGGTGGCACTTCGACCTGAAGGTCGGTGGGGGCCGTGACGTCCCGCTGGACGTCCGCACACAGCGGGTCAAGGTTACGGTGGAACGGCTGGTCAAAGCTGGTGCCACCGTGCTGCGGATTAAGGATGAGCCGGACATGGGGCTCTACGCCGCCGCCATGCAGGACCCCGAGGGCAACGAATTCGACGTCGTCTGAGGGTCGTTGTGACGGTGCTGGTCACAGCCACTCGTTCACGGCTGCGACCAGCACCGTCGCCTCGTAGCGGACAGAGAGCTTGTCGTACCTCGTGGCCACTGCCCTGTGTCTTTTGAGTCGGTTGATCCCGCACTCGACCGCATGGCGCTCGCGGTAATCCACCGCGTCGTAACGCGGCGGTCGGCCGCCATGGGAGCCGAGCTTCCTGCGGTTGCGGGCCTGGTCAGCCTTGTATGGGATGGTGCAGCGGATTCCACGGCGGCGCAGGTAGGCGCGGTTCTTGCGGGAGGAGTACGCCCGATCGGCGCGTACTCGATCGGGGCGGACGCGTGGCCGGCCCGGTCCGATGCGGGGTGCGCGGACATTCTCCAGCACGGGCTCGAATTGCGGCGAGTCGCCGCACTGCCCGGCCGTCACCACGATCGACATGGGCTTTTGGCCCTGCTCGACAGCCATGTGCAGCTTGGTGGTGAACCCGCCACGTGAGCGTTCCAGCCCGTGATCACAGGGCTCGGCCAGCACTCCGCCCGGTGGTTCCTTCTGTAGGTCCCCCTGCTTCCTGGCCCCTGCCGCATGCTGATGGGCGCGACACACTGTGGAATCGACGCTCAGGTCCCACGTGATCCCGCCCTTCGCGTCGGCCTGGGACTGAAGTCGAGTGAGGACCCGGTGCCAGGTGCCGTCTCGTTGCCATCGGCGGAACAGATCGTAGATCCGGCCCCACGGACCGTACTCGACGGGCACATCCCGCCAAGGAACTCCTGTCCGAACCCGGAAGCGTATGCCGTCGATCAGCCGCCGCCGGGGCCAGATGGGCGGCCGTCCCACCTTCGCTCCCTTGGGCAACAACGGCTCCAACACCGCCCACTGTGCATCCGTGAGATCTCCCCGCGCCATGAACCACGATTATTCATCACTCAAGATCCACTTTCGATACACGCTCTAGGCGCCGCACCGTGGGAGACAACCCGCGAGGGTAGGGCGAACGGCAATGATTAGTCATGTTTTTCGTTCCTCCATATATAAAACCACGCACGCGGTTTGTTAATGTCGGTGTGGCTCCTGCACGGGCATGCCCGCGCAGGCCTGCGGATTCCGCGAGCACGGCACCCCCCACGCCAGGTGTACGTTGCAAGGGGCATGAGATGTCTGCGTCTTTTCCGGCTTTCGACGTCCCGTTGCCCAGGAGGCAGCACATGGTCAAACAGGAGCGAGCGGCACGCACGCGGCGTTCGCTGATCCAGGCCGCGGCCGAGGTGTTCGCCGAGGTGGGCTTCGTCCATGCGTCGTTGGGCGCCATCAGTAAACGGGCCGGTGTCAGCAACGGGGCGCTGTACTTCCACTTCGCCAACAAGAGCATGCTCGCCGAAGCGGTCGAGGCAAAGGCCACCGAGACCGTTCGTCGGCTCACCGAGGGGGCGCGGGCCTGGCAGGGCGACTCCTTGCAGTCGGTGGTGGACGCCACGCACGAGCTGATGGGCACCCTGGCCCAGGACGTCGTGGTCCGCGGCGGCTTCGAACTCGCCGGTGACATCGCGCGCCGTACGAAATCCCCGCTGCGGAAGGAGTGGCAGCGCTGGGTCGAGGACAGCCTCCGCCGCGCCGAGCGTAGCGGTGTGCTCGCGGATGGGGTGTCCTGGGTCGACGCCGCCCGTGTCATCGTCGCCGCGACCACGGGCCTGGAAGTACTCGGCGGCAGGGATGCTTCCTGGCTGTCCCGGCAGAACGTCACGCTGTTCTGGGAGTTGCTGCTGCCGCGGCTTACCGACGGGCGGGCCCTGAACACATTGGTGTGCTCCGGCTCGCGGCCGCCGACTGCCGTACCCGCACGGGCGCAGTCACAGCTGACAGCCCCCGAGCGGTAGCAGGCACTCGGTCTGTTTACTGCGTGTTCTGCGGCATCGTCCCCTCTTCGGCTCTCGGGGTGTCGCACAGGACATTCCTCGATTCCCTTGAACTTCGCTGCAACGGAGGAGGGTTGTGACCGTGCGGCACCAGGGGTAACCCTGACTCCGGGCAGACGGCGGACGACGGCCGCGAGCGCCTGGTGCGGAGCGTCTGAGCAGAGGGCTCGCGCGAAGAACCCGGGGCATGAACGGGGAGGCCGCATGCGAGGGGAGTACGCAGCGCACCCGCATGCGGCGACCGAGTGTGAGGAGAAAGATTTTCGAGTCGTCCGCGTTTTCTTTTCGGCCGAGTTCTCAGGGCTTCCTTCTGCGTTTCTCAAAGCACGCCTTCCCTGTCTGTTCTTTGAGCAAGGCCGCGAAGTTTGCTGATCGGCTGGGCTGTCAAGGGGTGATTCGTGCTGGTGGGAGGGCCTGGACGCGCGACGGGACCCCAGCACGACGGG
>NZ_JBSFYR010000052.1:0-30613 GCF_053599875.1 Streptomyces sp. NPDC005151
GGTCCGCCGGGCACTCGGGGGCGACCAGAAGATGCAGGGACTGTATCCGGGCAACCAGAAGGTGCGGCCCACCGGCCGCATGATCCTCTACCACCCGTCCGACCTGCAGCTACGGGTCACCAACGCCACCGACCCGCCCGTCATCGCCATCACCCGGGGCATCCAGCTCCACCTACTCGACCTCCTCGGCCTGGAACCCACACAACCCCGCTGGCCACAGACCTGAACGAGCTACCCGCGAAGTACGGAACTAGCCTGCGGCCGTTCTTGCATTGATGCGGCCTTGGAGAACAGTTGGTCGGCTCCATGGCGTTGCTCGATCTGACGTTGCACGCGTAGGAACCGGCGCGGGCCACGGGGCAGGCGTACCGGTCCTGAGCGGCCAGGTGCTGAACCGGTCGGCAGGGGGCGGCCGGTTGTCAGCGACCCCCTTTATATTCACGCCATGAAGATCACCAAGCGGACACTTGCGGAGGCGTGGCAGCGGACGGCCGCGCGGCACTCCTTGCTCGACGAGGTCGAGCTGCCGCCTGTGGCACTCTCGGACGAGGAACTGGATGAGTGGGCCGAGCGGGCTGAGGAGGCGGAGGACGGTGGCCTGTGCCTGCTGCTGGATGAGGATGGCACGGTGCGCGGACATCACGGTTCCTACCGGGAGGTCTTCGCCGCCCGCGACCTCGAACAGGTGCTTTACCTGATTGCCGAGGCTGCGATGCGCCGACGCGGCGGCAGCCTCGAAGAGGTGGCCGCCGCGCTGGAGCAGATCGATCCGGCGTGGGGCAGCCGGTTCCGCAGTGGCGGCCTGGACAGCACGGGGACGGTCGAGGCGTGTGGACGCGACCCGCTGGAGGGGCTCGCCTGGATAGCCGGGTCCTGGCGTGAGCAGGACCCGTACACGACGCTTGCCTTCTTTCGCGCAGCGCCTGGGCGAACCGTCGACGCCGAGCGGCTGGCCCTGCTGTACGGGGCCGATCCCGCGCAGGTCGCGGTCGGCACGCGCCTGAAGGACCTGCAGGCCGCGGACAGCGGCCGGGCCCACTGGGACCGCCAGTGGGAGAGCTGCTGTTTCGGGCAGGCGGGCGGTTGGACATTCCTGCTGTACCACGACACGCCGCCGGGGTCCTTCGCCGATAAGGAGGCATACGCGGCGCTCGGGATTAAGGAGAGCGTGTGGCTGACCGCCACCTCCGCGAAGGCCATCTACACCTTCGACTACATGAGGGACGGTCGTCGCGTCGACGACGACTGGGGCGTGCTGGAGCTGATCTGGTACGAGCGCGGCCGCGCCCCCTATCTGCGGGGCGGCGAACTGGACTTCCTCAACCGGGCCGTGCGCCGTGCCGAGCTGGACCACCCCGAACTGACTAATACGTTCGAGCTGTACTTCCACGCCTTGGAGAAGTCCCTCGGCCTGCGTCTGCCGCGCCGGGACTTCGCGGAGGGGGAGGTGCGGGCCGCGTACTGGGCCGGGGAATAGCGGTGAGTACAGCAAGGGGCGCTCATGGAGCAGAAACAGGTTCTGGAGCGCGTATCGAAACTTGATCAATCTGTTGGTCTCGGCCGCGCTTTGTGGTGTGGTAGATCGTGTTGCATGATGCGGGCGCAACTGACTGATGTGGAGTGGGAGTTCATCGGGCCGTACCTGCCTATAGGCAGGTACGGCCCGTATCCCGAGCGGCTGCGGCAACTGTTCGAGGGTGTGATCTGGCGGTTTAAGACGGGCGGACAGTGGCGTGAGATGCCGCAGGAGTTCGGCCCTTGGCCGACCGTTCACAACCGCTTCCGCCAGTGGCGGGATGCAGGTGTCTTCGAAGCCCTGCTGGAGGGCCTGATCGCGGAGGCCGCCACGCGGGACGATGTGGATCTCTCGCTGGTCAGTGTGGACTCGACCGTCGCACGGGCCCACCACGATGCCGCCGGGATGCATCTGGATGACGATGTCCTCACCGCTCTGGAGAAAGCCGTCGCCGAGGAGGAGAAGGCCCGGCAAAAGGGGGCAGCCCAGAAGGACGAGACGGGCAGGCCGCCGGGAACGGCCCCTCGTGGGAAGAGCGCAGACGCATCCGTCGCCGGAGCAGAGTCCGACTGAAGGCCGCACTGCTTGGACGCTCGCGTTGCGGACAGACCAGCAAGGTCCATCTCGCCGCCGACAGGAAGTGCCGCCCGCTGACGCTGGATGCGCCATCCGAGAAAATCAAGGCCCTCGTCAATGTGCGTGATCTTTGTCTTCTCCACCGACAGGCGAAGGCCCATCGGCTTCAACGCCTCCGCGACCTCGTCGCGTAATTCCTCGGCGTGCTCACGGCGCCCGAAGACAAGCACGAGGAAGTCATCCGCATACCGGACCAGCCGGTAGTTGGGCAATCCCCGGTGCCGTCTCCTGCGCCGATCCTCGGAGGTGCTATCTGGTCCTCCGGGGGCCTGGGCGATGTGCTCGTCCAGGACCGAGAGCGCGATGTTGGCCAGCAGCGGCGACAGGATTCCGCCCTGCGGGGTCCCAGTGCGTGTGTCCGTGAAGGCTCCGTCCCGGGACAGGATCCCAGACTTCAAGAACGCCTTCACCAAGGACAGCACCCGCTTGTCCCCGATTCGATTCCTCACCCGTTCCATGAGAGCCGGGTGCGAGATCTCGTCGAAGCACGCCGTGATGTCGCCCTCCACCACCCACTCATATCCGTGGCTGGCGAGATAGCGAGTCTCAGCGATCGCGTCATGCGCCCGGCGGTTCGGGCGGAACCCATAGGAACACGGGAGGAACTCCGCTTCGAACACCGGCTCCAGCACCAGTTTCAAGGACGCCTGGACCACCCGGTCCGCCACGGTCGGCATGGTGGCTTCATACTGCCCCTCCTGCTGTGAGTGTTGTGGTTTCGACGGGTGATTTCACGGTTTGGGCGGCGAGTTGGAGGCAGGTGGCCTCGTTGTCGCTGGTCCAGGGGATGCTGAGGCGGCCGTCGTCGGCGCGGTTGGCCTCGAGGCGGCCTCGGGCGATCCAGTAGTAGACCGCACCGGCGCGGACGCCGAGCTGCGCGGCGACTTGCTGGACGCTCAACTCGCCGCGCACCAGGGAAGCCTCGGGCAGCGGGTGGCTGTCGGGGCCGGTGGGGCTGGGGTGCTTGGGGCGGTCCGGGTGTGCACGAATCGCGGCCTCGACCTGCTCGTCCCAGGGGATACTGACCCGGCCGGTGGGGCCGCGGTGGGCCTGCAGGCGCCCGGCGCGGATCTGGTAGGCGACGGCCGCGGGCAGCACGCCGAGCAGCGCGGCGGGCATTGTCACGTTGGCTGACCGGCGTGGGATGATCTTGTGGTTGGTCGTGCCGGGGAGGGGTTCGCTCGTGTCGTCCGCATCGCCGTCATACAAGGGCCACCGGTACCCGGTCGAGGTGATCTCCCACTGCGTGTGGCTGTACTTCCGCTTCCCGTTGTCATTCCGTGAGGTGGAGGAGCTGATGCTGCAGCGCGGCGTGATCGTCTCCTACGAGACAGTGCGCCGCTGGTCCGCCAAGTTCGGCCAGGCCTACGCGAACGGACTGCGCCGCCGCCGGCCACGGCCCGGTGCCACGTGGCACCTGGACGAGGTCTTCATCAAGATCAACGGCGAGCAGAAGTACCTGTGGCGGGCCGTCGACGCCGACGGCAACGTGCTCGACATCCTGGTCCAGGGCCGAAGGGACAAGGCCGCGGCCCGGCGCTTCTTCCGCACACTGCTCAAGAAGACCTGCTCGGTGCCGCGGGTGATCGTCACCGACAAGCTCCGTTCCTACGGCGCGGCGCACCGCGAGGTCATGCCCTCGGTGGAACACCGTTCCCACAAGGGCCTGAACAATCGGGCGGAGAACTCCCACCAGCCCACCTGGCAGCGTGAACGCGCGATGAAAGGATTCCGTTCCGTAGGCGGGGCCCAGCGGTTCCTGTCCGCCTTCAGCGGCATCTCACCCCACTTCCGCCCTCACCGCCACCTGATGACCGCCTCCGACCACCGAGCCGAGATGACCGTCCGCTTCGCGATCTGGGACCAGATCACCGGCGCTGCCGGCCGGTCCACCACGGCCTGACCCCAGGCCCGAAGCGCAAGCCCACCACGCCCCGACGCACCATCAGACACTCACACACCCAACAACGTGACAGCGCCCGGTGAACGTCTCCGCGGTCTCGGCCAGGGCGCGTTCGTAGCGGGCGGGCCCGGTCACGGGTATGCCCCGGGCGGTCTCCAGGGCCTGAGCGATGACGCCGCTGCACGCGCCGAGGAAGACGAGGGCGCCGGTCTCGACGAGGAGCGCGAGGTCGATGCGGCGCTCCGTGCTCGCGAAGGGTCCGGTGAGTGCGGCGCGGACGGCGTCCTGCCAGGGGAGGCCGCCCCAGAGCATCCGGTAGCCGGAGTTGCCCGTACCCGCCGGGACGATGGCGAGAGCGGCGGTGGCGGGCCGACGGCCGCCGGCCATCCCCGCGATCACTTCGCCCACGGTGCCGTCGCCGCCGATCGCGACGACCAGGTCCGGGGCTGCTCCCTGTGGTTGCCGCAGCGCCTCGCTCACGACGTCGCGGGCGCTTCCCCGGCGCGTCGTGATGTGAATGTCGACCCGTTCGAGGCGTTCTCGGCACAGGTCGGTGACTTCCTCCAGTGCCCCGGGGTGCATGGTGTCGGCCGTCGGGTTGGCGACGATGAGGGCTTTGCGGGGGCGGGCCGCGTGCGGTGCGGTCGTAGCCGGCACTTGGGGGTCGTTGGGCATGTCGTCCTCACACGTGGGCGGGAGCGGAAGGGAAGCCTGGCCGGGGGCCGACAGGTGATCTTCTTTCCTTTCGACCGTAACCATATGACCGACGGTCGGTCAATTCGCGGCGCCAGCATCAGTTCGGCGTCAGAACCGCGTCAGAGCCAGCTGCAACGATCAAACTCCGGCGCCCCGTTCTCGCGTGCCGGTCAGCACTGGGACCCATCCGGAAAGGCCAACCATGCTCTCGGACGGAACAACAGAGGAGACATCCTCCGTACGTTCTGCCTCTTCTGGCCGCGCGGCAGAAGAACGCCAGGCACCCCTGCGCAGCTACAAGCTCTACGTCGCCGGCAAGGACATCGAAGGTGACGGATGGGTCTACACGGTGAGCGGCAGATCCCTCCTGGAGGACGTGTTCACCAGCGTGACGCTCAAGCGGACCCTGGAGCAGGACGCCGAATCGGACGCGGCCCAGCACCCCTACGTCGTAGGACGCTGCGCGATCGCCGGCGACGACGCCCTGGACCTGGCGAGCGAGGCCGCCGCAGCCGCCGCACCCGGCTGGGCCGCCTTCCCGCTGGAACGCCGTATGCGTCTGGGCCACCGCTTCCGCGAAGAGCTCGAACGACGCCGGGACGAGTTCATCGAGATGCTGATCGCGGAGGCCCACCCCGCCAAGCTCGCCCGCTGGGAGCACAGCTCCCTGCTCCAGATATTCAGCGAGGAAAGCCTCGGCTGGTACCAGGAGCAGATGCACACCGAGTTCCAGCACGGGGACCGTCGGCTGATCGTGCGCCGCCAGCCCGACGGTGTCGTCGCCTTCAATCCCCCGCAGAACGCCCCGCTCCCCAGCGCGGCCCTCGGAGTGCTGTGCCTCATGTCCGGCAACGCCGTCGTCATGCGCGCCCCGCGCAGCATCGCCCTCAGCACCATGTGGCTGATGCGGGACGTGGTCGCCCCGATCCTCGACGAGCTGGACGCCCCGCCCGGCACGCTCAACGCCCTGTGCGCCAACCCCAAGCAGACGCTGGACCGCTGGATCGCCAGCCCCCTGATCGACGACATCTTCTACATCGGGGGCAGTCAGGAGGGCCTGCGCTTCGAGCAGCAGTGCGTCGCGAACGGCAAGAAGGCCATTCTGGAGCTGGCCGGCAACGACAGCGTCGTCGTCTGGTCCGACGCGGACATCCCCAAGGCCGTCGAGGCCATCACCGAGGCCTTCTACGGCTCGGGCCAGATCTGCATGATCCCCAACGGCGTGCTGGTGCACCCCGCCGTCGCCGACGAACTGCTGGCCGAGCTCAAGGAGCAGGTCAAGCGGATACGGCCCGGCTATCCGGAAGAGGAGGACGTCCTGCTCTCGCCGGTCCGGCGCAGCGAGCGGTTCTTCCGCCTCCTCAACCAGGCCCTGGACCAGGGCGGGGAGCTCGTCACCGGCGGGCGCCGCATGGAGGTCGACGGCACCCCCTCGGACACCGGTGTGTTCCTGCAGCCCACCGTCGTACGGGTCGACGGCCTGGCACGCGCCCGCGAGTTCGACATCGTCCGCGAGGAAACGTTCTTCCCGCTGATCCCCGTCATCGTCGCCGAACCCGCCGCCGACCAGGAGCTCCTCGCCCGGTTCGTCAACTTCACCAATTCCAACCCCTACGGACTGCGCAACTCGCTGTGGGCCCAGTCCGAAGACGTCATCGACACCTTCGTACGCCAGGTCACCAACGGCGGACTCCTGAAGATCAACGACTCCCACATGGGGTGCGTCCCCTACCTGCCCACGCACGGCGGTACCGGCCTGACCGGCGGAGCCTTCGGCGAGGCCAACTACCCGATGCTCAAGACCTCCCACCTGCAGGGCGTGAGCATCGCCCGCGGCGTCAGCCCCTACGAGGCGGTCTTCGGCGCCTGAGCGCCCTGCCCCCGAAACTCCCTCTCCCACCGGAGGTAACCGTGCGCTCCCTCGACCGAGCCCGCACCGTCTGCGAGCAATACCACCCGGGGCTCCTCAAAGCCCTGGAGGAGATCCCCTTCGACGAACGGGAGAAGCCCGGTAGCACCGCCATCGACCTCTTCCGCGCCCACGGCGGCGTCGGACTGCTCATCCCCGCCGAGTTCGGCGGCAACGGGGCGTCCCCCCTGGAGGCCGTCCGAGTACAGGAAGCCCTGGGCGCGGTGGCACCGTCGCTGGCCGCCGCCACGACCATGCACCACTTCACCGCCGCCATGCTCTACGCACTGGCCGACCAGCAGGACAGGCTGACGCCCGCCCAGGTGGACCTCCTGCACCGGATCGTGCCCGAGCAAAAACTCATGGCCTCCGGCTGGGCCGAGGGACGCACCCAGCAGAACATCCTCGCCCCGACCGTGGCTGCGGTGCCCGCCGAGGGCGGATACCGCCTGCAGGGCTCCAAGAAGCCCTGCAGCCTCTCGTCCTCGATGGACCTGCTGACGGCCAGCATCTCCGTGCCCGGCGCCGACGGCGCCCCCGAGCTCGCTCTCGCCATCGTGCCAGCGGACTCGCCCGGCCTGAGCGTGCACCCCTTCTGGGGCACCGACCTGCTGGCCGGGGCCGAGAGCGACGAGGTCCGCCTGGAGGACGTGTTCGTACCGGACGAACTGGTGGTACGGACCTCCGCCGACGACCCGACCAGGCTGGACGACCTGCAGACGGCCGGGTTCATCTGGTTCGTCCTGCTCATCTCCGCCGGATACACGGGAGCCACCGCCGCCCTCGTCGAAGAGGTGGTCACGCACGAGCGGGGCAACCCCACCGAACGCGCGGCCCTCGCGATCAGCCACGAGGCGGCCGTCGCCCTGCTCGAAGGCGCCGCGCGCGCCGTGCAGGGCGGAGTCGAAGGCGAAGAGGCGGTGGCCGGTGCCCTGATCGCCCGCTACACCGTCCAGGACGCCCTGGTTGCCAACGCCAACCGGGCGCTGGAACTTCTCGGCGGCATGGACTTCATCAAGGGATCCCCGAATGCCAGGCTCGCCGCTTCCGTGCGCCCTCTGGCCTTCCACCCGCCGGCCAGGCCCGCCGCGGCCGAACCGCTCCTGCGCTACTTCGGCGGCGGATCCCTTGAGCTGGCCTGAGGCGCGTCGCGGCGTCCTCGCCCCGGCCGCTGCCGGCCCCCGCGAATCCTGCTCCAGCCCCGCACCACTTGGGAGTGACAACTCGTGACCGTGATCCAGGAAGCCCGGCCCGGCGCTGCGGCGCCGAGCACGGAGGGAGAGATCCTCCGGCTCTACCGGGCCCACCTCAGCAAAGGCCGGGCAACGCTCGCCGAGCTCTTCGGCAGCCACATGGAAGTGGAGTCCTCCGGAGCCTGGCTGACCACCAGCGACGGCGAGCGCTTCCTCAACGCGGGCGGCTACGGGGTCTTCATCATGGGCGCCCGCCACCCCCGGGTCGTGGAGGCCGTTCAGCGCCAGCTGCACACCCACCCCGCGGCGACCCGCATCCTCCTCGAGCCGACCGCCGCCCGCGCCGCCGAGGCACTCGTGTCGGTCATGCCCGAGGGCCTGGACCGCGTGCACTTCGCCCTGTCGGGCTCCGAGGCCGTGGAAACCGGTCTCAAGCTCGCCCGTGCCAACGGCTTCAAGCGGACCGTCTCGATGCGCGGCGGCTACCACGGCAAGACCCTCGGCGCACTGTCCGCCACCGCCAAGGAGGTCTACCAGCAGCCCTTCCGGCCGCTCGTACCCGACTTCCTCCACCTGCCGTTCGGCGACGCGGACGCGCTGGAGGCCGAGCTCGCGGCCCATCCCGGCGAGGTCTGCGTCATCCTCGAACCCGTCCAGGGCGAGGGCGGCGTGATCATCCCGCCGAAGGGCTACCTCAAGCGCGTCGAGGAACTGGTCCGCGAGTACGAGGGGTTCCTCATCCTCGATGAGATCCAGTCCGGCCTCGGCCGGCTCGGCGAGTGGTGGGGCGCGGACATCGAAGGCGTCGTCCCCGACGTCATGCTGACGGGCAAGGCCCTGGGCGGCGGTGTACTGCCGGTCTCCGCCGCGGTCGCCACCCGCAAGGCGTTCCGTCCCTTCGACAAGGACCCCTTCCTCCACACCGCGACGTTCTCGGGGCAGCCGCTGCTCATGGCCGCCGTCCAGGCGTCCATCGAGACGATCAAGGAAGAGCGGCTCGTCACCAAGGCCGTCGGCCTCGGCGGCGCCCTGCTGCCCAAGCTCACCGAGATCGCCCGCCGCAACATCCCCGACCAGCTGGTGGAGGTACGCGGCCGCGGCCTGCTGATCGGCGTCGAGCTGGTCGAGGCCGGGCTCGCCGGCGAGCTGCTGATTGAGCTGTTCAACCACGGCATCGTCGCCAACCACTCGATGAACGGCAGTGCGGTGGTGCGCTTCACGCCGCCGGCCACCCTGACCGACACCGAAGTGCAGTTTCTTCTCGATTCCTTCGACAAGGCCACCCGTGACCTCATACGGGGCGCGGCCACGATGCCGGAAGGCGGTAACTGACCGTGCGACACGTAGAGCTCAAGGTCCTGGTTCCCTCCCAGGACGCCCGGACCGTCTTCGACTCGGTCATCAAGTGGGAGAAGTACCCCGACCTGGCACCCCACGTGCACACCACCACCGTGCACAGCACGCTGCCGGCCGCCGAGTGCAGTTCGAGCTGGCAACTGCACTTCCGCAGCGGTCTGCTGCGCTGGACCGAGAAGGACGAGTTCTCCGTCCAGGACCTGACCGCCCGCTTCGAGCAGACCGACGGCGACTTCGACAGCTTCGTCGGCCTGTGGACGCTGCGCCAAGACGGCGCGGACGTCATCGTCGACTTCGAGGCCGACTTCGACTTCGGCATTCCCAGCCTCGAGGGGATCCTCGACCCCATCGCCGAGCGCGTTATCAAGGAGAGCGTGGCCTGGGCCGTGACCGGCCTGTTCCCCGGCTCCAAGCTGCTCGGCGACGCCAACCTCAGCGACGCCCGCCCAGAGAACGTCGCGGCGTGACCCGCTGCCCCGACAGGAGCTGAACCGTGGATCAGGCCAATCCGTTCGAGACCCCGCGTACCTACTCGCTCCACCGGGCCGAGTACCTCGTCGGCCTGGCCGTCACCACTGGTCTGATCATCGCCCATCTGGGCGACATCCGATGGGTGCCGGCCGTCGTGCTGTTCTTCTACATCGATCTGATCGGGTACATCCCCGGCGCCATCGCCTTCCGGCGAAGCGGCGGCCGCCCGATATCCAAGGCGTACTACGTGCTCTACAACGTGATGCACAGCCTCATCACCCAGGCCGCGGTCGCGGCCCTGTGGTGCTGGCTGATCGGGCCGGAGTGGGCGCTGCTGGTGATTCCCTTCCACCTCTTCGGTGACCGGGGTCTGTTCGGCAACTTCATGAAGTCCTTCGCCCTGCCCTTCGAGCCGGTGCGTCAGCCCGGCTACCTGAGCCTTCTGGACGACCTCGGCATCAAGCACCCCAAGCCCGTGGGCCACGTCCTCGACCCGGCGCCCGTAGGGCACGTCCCCGCCGCGCGGACCTCCGCCCGCAGCGAGCGCGTCCATCAGGAGGAGTCGCGATGAGCACCGCGCTCCGCCCGCGCACCGGGCTGTCGGCCGGGCACCGTACTCCCGACGGACGCCTGCGTCGGCGCAGGGCCCTGTACCACCTCACCGCCCCGGTGGCCGTGCTGACCGTCAGCCACGGAGGGATGCTCCACGGGACCACCGTCAGCACGGTGACCACCGTGTCCCGGGAGCCGCTGCTGCTCGGCACCTGCCTCAGGAGCGGGTCGCAGTTCGCCGAACTGGCCGTGGCGTCGGGCCGCTACGCGGTCAACGTCCTCACCGGGGCGCAGGCCGATCTGGCCCGGTACTTCGCCGACAGCTCGCGCCCCGGCGGGGCGGACCAGTTCGCCGGCCTGGGGTGGGAGCCCGACCCGTACGCGCACGCGCCCCTCCTCGAAGGCGCGCTGGCCCACTACACCTGCCGGCTCTACGGCTCGACCGCGCTGGGGGACCACGAGGTACTGATCGGCCACGTGACCCACGCCGCCGTCGGTGAGGGCACCCCCCTGCTCAGCTACGCCGGCGGGCTGTTCAGCAGCCCGCTCACCCCTGTCCGGGACCCCGGGCCGGGCAGTCAAACCAGGAAGGATACCACGACATGACCGAGTCCGTGGCGCCCGAAGCCGACTGGGACAAGGCGCCCGGTCTGCTCGACGGAGCGAAAGAACTCACCCTCGGGCCCGAGGAGTGCGACCTCTCCTATTGGTTCACCTCCGTAGCCCAAGGAACCCTGCGGGACCGCGGCGACACCGGACACCACGCCGACGCCGTTGTTCCCTCCTTCCTCAAGGAGCCCGGCCCGCTGAGGGACGCCCTCACCTTGGAGTTCGGCTTCCGTGCCCTGTCCGAGGAGATGGCCACCCGCATCCTCGGCCGCTACGTCACCATCGCCCCGGGCATACCGGAGTTGGAGTTCTACGCGACCCAGCTCATCGACGAGGCCCGTCACGCCCGGGTGTTCCGCAACCACCTCGTCGAACTCGGCCACCCCGCTGGCAGCCTGCTGCGGGACGTGGACGACATGGCCGCCGACTACCGGCGCCGCGTGCTGGAGCCGGTGAAGGAGTTCACCGACGACATCGTGACCGGGCAGTCCGACTTCATCGGCGGAGTCGCCGTGTTCGCCATCGTCATCGAAGGCGTACTCGCCCCCGCGGCCGAGCTGAGCGAGCGCAAGTGGACCCCGCTGTCGCCCGCCACCGGCGAGATCTCCCGCGGCACCGCCATCGACGAGATCCGGCACCTGACCGTGGCCAGCACGATCCTGCGCGACCACGTCGTCAAGCACCCCGAGTACAAGCCGAGGCTGCTGGAGATCCTGCGGGCGGGTGTCCGGCTCTGGGACGAACTCCCGGACCGCGAGTACGTCCTGCCCCGCGAGGAGATGTTCCAGAAGGGCATGCAGGAGCACGCCGACCTGATCGGCGACTACGAACTGTGGCCCGGCGTGCGCATGCTGGACACCACCCCCGAGCAGCGCTACGACATGGCCGAGCAGTGGACCGACGAAATGGCCGAGGCCCGCATGGCCTACATGGGCCTCCCCGTCGACGTACTGGCCGGCGGCCAGGAGAGCACAGGATGACCACCGTCACCCGGCAGGCACCCGCGGGGCGCACAGCGGTCATCGCGGGCATCGGGTCGTACGTGCCGCCGGACGTGGTGACCAACCAGGACCTGACCCGGCGGCTCGACACCTCGGACGAGTGGATCCGCAGCCGTACCGGAATCGCCACGCGCCACGTGGTCTCCGCCGGCACCGCCACCTCCGACCTGGCCGTCGAGGCCGGGCAGCGGGCCCTGAAGTCCGCGGGCAGCGCCGACGTCGACGCGGTGGTGCTCGCCACCACGACACCGGACCACTCCTGCCCCGCCACCGCACCGGCCGTGGCCGCCCGCCTTGGTTTGACCGGCGTGCCGGCCTTCGACGTAGCGGCCGTGTACACCGGCTTCCTCTACGGCCTGGCCTCCGCCTCCGGACTGATAGCGGCGGGCATCGCGGACCGGGTGCTGCTGGTGGCCGCCGATGCCTTCACCACCATCATCAACCCCGACGACCGCACCACCGCCGTGATCTTCGCCGACGGGGCGGGCGCCGTCGTACTGCGCGCCGGACGCCCGGACGAACCCGGCGCGATAGGGCCCCTGGTCCTGGGCAGCGACGGCAGTCTCGGCAACCTCATCGAAGTGCCGGCCGGCGGCTCGCGGCAACGCTCCTCGGGCCGGAGCGCCCCCCTGGAGGACCACTACTTCCAGATGCGGGGACGCGACACCTACCGCCACGCGGTCGAACGAATGACCGCGGCCTCCCTGGAGGCGGTGGAGCGCCGCGGATGGACCATGGCCGACATCGACCGGTTCGCCGCGCACCAGGCGAACGCCCGCATCCTCACCGCGGTCTCGGACCGGCTGGAGGTCCCGGTCGAGCGGCAGCTGTCCAACATCGAGCACGTGGGCAACACCGGCGGTGCCTCGATCCCGTTGCTGCTGTCCCAGGCGGCGCAGGACGGCCGTCTGACCGCCGGACAGAAGGTCCTGCTCACCGCGTTCGGCGGCGGCCTGGCCTGGGGTGCCACAGCCCTGCACTGGCCCGACCTCACTCCGTTCTGAGGAACCCGCCGCCACCCTGCAGCCCGTAGAACGCAGCGAAATCCACGCGCAACCCTGCGCACGACCGAAGGAAAATCCATGTTCGAGCAGTTCAAGAGCCTCCTCGTCGACAAGCTGAAGGTTTCGCCCGAGCTCATCACGCCCGAAGCCACCCGGGAGGAGATCGAACTCGACTCCCTGGCCGTCGTGGAGCTGTCCCTGTTGCTCGAGTCCGAGCTGGGCCTCACCATCAGCGACGACGAGCTGCTGGAAGCGCCCACCGTCGGCGGCATGGTGGCGCTCATGGAGCAGCGGGGCGCGAAGGTCTGATGGCAGGCATCGATGTCGCCGTCACCGGTCTCGGCCTCGTTACCCCCGCCGGCATCGGGGTGGAGCCGAGCTGGGCGACGGTCCGCTCAGGGCGCTCCACAGCCGCCTTCGATCCCGTGCTGGAGTCGAACCCTGTGAAGATCTCGTGCCGCGTTCCCGGGTTCGATGCCGATGCCCTGCTGGGAGCCAGGCGTGCCCTGCGCCTGGACCCGTTCGTACAGTTCGCACTGGTCGCCGCTCGCGAGGCGCTGGCCGATGCGGGGCTGGATCCGAAGACCTGGGACGGCGCCCGAGTCGGTGTGGTGCTGGGCAACGGCGACGGGGGACCCACCACGGTGGAAGCCCAGCACCGGGTGCTCCTCGCGCAGGGCGCCGGCCGGGTCTCCCCCCTCTTGCTGCCCATGCAGCTGCCCAACATGCTCGCCGGCCAGGCAGCCATCGAGTTCGGGGCGACCGGCCCCAACCTCGTGGTGGCCACGGCATGCGCCTCCGGCACGACCGCGGTGGGCGTCGCACGCGACCTCCTTGCCCTCGACCGCTGCGACGTGGTCCTGACCGGCGGCAGCGAGGCCCTGATCACGCCACTGGCGATGGCGGGCTTCGCGCAGATGGGCGCTCTGTCCCAGCGCGAGGACGACCCCTCCGCCGCCTCGCGTCCCTTCGACGCGGACAGGGACGGGTTCGTCGCCGGTGAGGGCGCCGGCATCCTGGTCCTCGAAAGGCTCCAGGACGCCTGCGCCCGCGGTGCCCGGGTCCGGGCACGCATCGTGGGCTACGGGGCGTCCGCCGACGCCCACCACATGACGTCCCCCCATCCGACGGGCGCCGGAATCGAGTCGGCCGTACGCGCCGCCCTTCGCGACGCGGGCGCCGGCCGGGGAGACGTGCAGCACGTCAACGCGCACGGCACGTCCACGCCCCTGAACGACCTGGCCGAGGCCACCATGCTGAAGCGGACCCTGACGGGCGACCCGCTGGTCACCTCCACCAAGGGCGTGACGGGTCACCTTCTGGGAGCCGCAGGGGCCGTAGAGGCTGTCCTCACCGTCTTGTCGGTGGAACAAGGGCTCGTGCCGCCCACCGCCAACCTGACCACGCTGGACCCCCGCCTGGAAATCAAGGTCGCCGAGACCGAGATGGCCGTGCCCATCGAACTGGCGCTGAGCAACTCCTGCGGCTTCGGCGGACAGAACGCCGTTCTTGCCGTCGCCGCCGCCTGACCCGCCGATGCCATCCGGGGCAGCCGACCCGACGCCGGGCCGGCTGCCCCTGCCCGTACCCCTTGCCGCCCGTCCAGGACGGCGAGGCACGCCTGCGAGCCGATGCCCCGGGCCGCACTGGAACCAAAGGAGATTGCCGTGCACGACGCACGCGAGCTCATCGCGCTCGGACCCGAGGCCGTACGGCAACTGGCACGGCGCAACCACCCCCTCGACCTCGATGCATTGGAGGCCGCCGGCCGCAGGCGGACGGCCGCCGAAGAACAGGTGAGCCGGCTGCGCGCACAGCTGAAGGCCGCGGCGCGCACGGGGACGGGCACCCGTACCGGCGCCCCGAGCGAGGAGGAACGCGCGGCTGCGCGCGCCCTGCGCGATCGCGTGCAGGACGCCGAAACGGAGGCGCGGGCGGCGAGTACCGAGCTGAGCCAGTGGCTGCAGACGATCCCCAACCTTCCGCTGGACCTCGTACCCGACGGCCAGTCCGAGAAGGAGGCCGTGGAGATCCGCCGGGGCGGGCCCCCTGTTGTCTCTGCCGGGGGCGCCGTGCCCCACCACGCCGACGTCGGCGAGCGCCTCGGACTCTTCGACAGCACGCGCTCCACTCGTCTGTCGGGCGCCCGGTTCCACGTCAGTCGCGGGGCGGGAGCCCGCCTGGAACGAGCGCTCGCCGCCTTCCTGCTCGACCTGCACACCGAAGAGCACGGCTACACCGAGTACGCCGTCCCCTTCCTCGTCAACCGCGAGACCATGACGGGCACCGGTCAGCTTCCGAAGTTCGAGGAAGACCTCTTCGCCACGCGGCTCGGCGACCGCGAGCTCTTCCTCATCCCCACCGCCGAAGTGCCCCTGACGAATCTCGTCGCAGGCGAGGTACTCACCTCCGCCGAGCTGCCGCTCGCCCTCACCGCCCACACCCCGTGCTTCCGCTCCGAGGCCGGCTCCTACGGCCGCGACACCCGCGGTCTGCTGCGGCTGCACCAGTTCGAAAAGGTGGAACTGGTGCGCATCTGCGCACTGGAGGACGCCCCGAGCCAGTTCGACCTGATGGTCGGACACGTCGAGAAGTGCCTGCAGAAGCTCGAGCTGTCCTACCGCGTGGTACTGCTCCCCGCAGGCGACATGGGCTTCTCCGCACGGATGACGTACGACGTCGAGGTGTGGCTGTCCGGCAGCGGGGCCTTCCGGGAGATTTCCTCCGTCTCGGACTGCGGCGCCTTCCAGGCCCGCCGGGCGGGCATCCGCCACCGCTCCGGTGCCGGACGAAACGTTCCCGCCGCGACGCTCAACGGGTCTGCCCTGCCGATAGGCCGCACGGTGGCAGCTCTCCTCGAACAGGGCGCGCGGCCCGACGGCAGCGTCGTCCTGCCGGACGCCCTCGTCCCCTACACCGGGTTCCAGAGGATCCTGCCTGGAGGGCGTACCGCCTGAGACGACGCATCGGGCCCATCCGCCGGGAACAGCGGCGGATGGGCCCGACCGCGTACGCGCCTACGGGCGTACGGACGGCGGCGTCACAGCGAGGGGCCTGGTCACGCCGGCCGGAACAGCGCGGCGCCGCTGATCAGGGTGAGAGAAGGATCGTGGGACAAGATGGCGTGCTCCACACTGCGCAGTGAGGGAGAGGGCAGCACGCCGATCTCC
Source organism: Streptomyces sp. NPDC005151 (assembly GCF_053599875.1). Lineage (NCBI taxonomy): Bacteria > Bacillati > Actinomycetota > Actinomycetes > Kitasatosporales > Streptomycetaceae > Streptomyces > Streptomyces sp. NPDC005151. The sequence continues at coordinate 16,017 of NZ_JBSFYR010000052.1, forward strand.
TCGGAAAGGCGCTGCCACATGCGCCGGTAGGTGTCCAGCGCGTCGGCCTGGCGGCCGGAACGGTACAGGGCGATCATGAGCTGTTCGCAGAACCGCTCGCGCAGGAGATTGCTGATGTGGGCGTCGTAGAGCTCGGCGAGGATGTTCGCGTGGTTCCCGGCACTGAGCTCGGCGTCGAACAGCAACTCTCTGGCACGCAAACGGTGTTCTTCGTACAGGGCGCTGGTGAGCCGGCACACCGACCCGCCGGGCAGGGGTCCGAACACAGGACCGCGCCACATGGACAGCGCGGAGCGCAGCAGGCTGGCCGCCTCGGCCGGACGGGCGGAGACGACCGCCTCGGCACGGCGGACCTTCCGGAGGAACTGAGCGGCGTCGAGCTCGTCCTCGTCGACTGCCAGCCGGTAGCCGGACGGGTGCATGGTCAGACGCGATGCGGAGCGCTCGGGCTCCATGGATTTCAGACGGCGCCGCAGCCGGCTGATGTGTGCCTGCAGGGCGTTGACCCGGTTGGCGGGGGCTGATTCCCCCCACATCTCATCAATGAGCGTTTCGCCGGAGACGGCCTGGCCCTCGCTGGCCAGCAGGACCTGGACGAGCGTGCGCTGCAGATCTCCGGGGATCTCGACCTGACCCGTTCCGGTGTGCGCCTCTAACGCCCCGAGAATAGAAAAACTCAGCACATCGTGCTCCCTTGCCATGTATTCGGTGGAAATGAATACGGACGTGGTCTCGTGTTGAGACTGGTTGGCGTGGAGGCGCGAAACTGGCCCCGCCCACCAATCACACGGATGGCCAAAAATGACCGATGCATACGCTTCCCCCGTAGCCGTCGGATGGCTAATTTTCGACAGTGCTGCCGTTGCGTAAGTGGCACCACAGCCATTTGACGTATACTGATCTTGCCACACGCACATTCATACTGAAAGTTTTTTTATCTCACATGATCCAGGCTCCCAGCTAAGGAATTTTCCGAACCGTGCACGCAACCATTCAGGAGTTAGACCGACCGGCAAATGGTGAGCCGCTCGGCGGCTGAGGGTCCCGGACGTGAGACAGGCACGGGCCCTGCGTGATCATGGAGTTCTCTACGCTCAGTGATCACACGGAGGACCCGTGCCTGCGGTGCCATCTTGCCTGCTCGAACCCCAGGGCCCCGGCGTTTGCCTCGGATGTCCGGTTGGTCATGTGATGCCGTAGAGGGCGAGGACGCGGTGGCGTTCGGTGCGGGCTCGGCGTCCGGCGGCGGAGTTGACGTACCCGGCGAGTTTGAGTGCGCCGCGGATCAGGTCGCGGACTGCGTCGAGCACGGCGGGCGTATTGCGCATTCTGACCTGGGACTTGTCCGTTTCGATTCTCCAGGTAGGCGTGGATTCTCCCGTCAGCTCACGGGACATTTTGTCAGCCATCGCCCAGTGGATCATCGCCCCGGGATTTCTGCGGCAGGGCTTCGTAGTCCCGTGCCAAACAGCCGTGCTGCCTCAGATCAGCCAGCCGAAGGTCCGCTCGATCACCCACTGTTTCGGCACCGGCTCGAACCCCCTTCGCCCGCGGTCGCCTACGTTCTGCTGACGTCATGTAGGGCGACGACGTGGTGGAGTTCCGCTTCAGTGCATGAACTCCACCACGTTGATCTCCTGGCTTCGGTCGGCGGAAACCGCGTCCCGGTCATCGCCCAACTATGAGCCTTGGACGCTTTCCGCGACTTCCTTCAACGAATCCAGGGAGGTCGTGAACGTGCCGGACGTGGTTGCCCTTTGTGCAGTGGCGACGTTGGTCAGCGTCGTGATCTGAGAAGAGCGCGCCGTCACCGTTGTGCCGCCCGCATCCGTATCGAAAATCCCCTGATCGCCGCCAGTCGGGGTCCAGATGTCCTCGGCGATGCTTTGGATACCCGGGTGTTCGGCGGGGGTGAGGCTGTCTCCGTATATAACGACATAGCTACCGGGCGTCAGCGGTGAGGAGCCTTCCAGATCGACCTTGCTGGTGTCGACGTTGCCGACGATGATCTCACCCAGGGAGACGGGGTCCTCCCCGTAGGTCACGGCGCCTTGGTAGATCTCGGTCACGATATCGGCCTTGTAGAAGACCATGGGGAGGCAGTCTGCGTACTCGGCTTCGCCACCGGCGATCCCGGACGGCGCCGGACTCACGCTCGGACTGGGCGAGGCGTCTTCGGGATCTGAGTCCTCCGATCCTGGAGTAGGTTCTCCGCCGTCTCCCACGGCGTCGCCTCCGTCATCACACTCTCTGCCGACCTCCTGGCCGATCTTGACGTGATAGGCGGCCTGCGAAGCAGTGGTCAGATCTTCGACGCTGGAATAGACCTCGTAGTCCGCCTCCCCTTGCAGTTTTCCCTGCTCACTACTGCTGCCGGCAGAGCAGGAGGTCACGCACAGCGCCACGGTGGCCGCCAGAACAGCCAGAGCCAGTTTTTTCTTCATCTGCCCACCTACGCTTGGGAATCGCTCAAGTTTTCTGTCGAAGATCACGGGGTGTACTTCGCTCTGGCGCCCCGGATGTCATCGGACCACGGGCCGTCGCCGCTGCAACTGAATTTTCCGGACCCCTGCCGCATGAGGGACGGACCGGAAGAGCAGGTGAGTGAGGTGTGGGCGAGCCCGTAGGTGTGACCGATCTCGTGCTCTGCGACCATCTTTTTCTGGCGGGCGGTCAGATTCTTCATGGTTCTGGAATTGAATGCCACGTACACTTCGTTGTACGCCCAATTACTGAAGAGGCAGCCCTGCCAGGATGTGCGTGCCCAGGCGTCCCAGGTGTAGGAGCCGTCTCGGACTTCTACCATGGGGTCCCCGTTGCTCTGCTGCTTGCTGAAGTATCCCGGAGAATTCGGTGAGGTCGCGTCCCACCGGCCTTGCGCGTTTCCGAATGCCGTCTGATACGTGGACGTGATGCTGTAATAGCGGTACGAGATGGCTCCGCCTTCACCAATCCCGTAAAACTTGCCGCAGTTGTGCGCGTACGCCTGGGCAGGAGTTGCAGTGGACAGGCTGCCCGCCGCGACGATGGCAACGGCTGACAGCGTAGAGAGCAGCCTGCTCGCGACTGTTCTCTTTCCGCCTCTCGGCTTTGTGAAACGTATTGATCTCATGGTCCCCCCCGGAGTTGATGATCGAATCAGGGGAATCGTAATGGGGCAAGGGCATATGCACAAGATCACAAAGGTGAATGAAAGCGGATCGCCTTACTCCGTTTGAATCGAGATTCGCAAGGTGAAACTCCGGAGATGGTGCGCATTTCCGTCAAGTCGGCGGAAAATTGCGCACGACACTGAACTTGATCGGGTGATGTCGGGCCATCGTCGTCCCCTGCCTGGTTCCGGCGTCGATCCGGTCCTGACGACCCACGTGTGCAGCATCTCGGTCGTGCCGATCCCGAGCTTCGAGGCGACCGGCTTCATCGCGGCCCACTCGGTGTCGTAGTCGGGCCGCACCTCGGCGACCATGCGCACCGCATGACGGCGCAGCTCCAGTGGGTACCGGGCAGGGCCCCGGTGTTTGCCCGGCTCATCCGATCTTGAGCCGGTTGGTGCTGGTGGCGTCCCCCGGAAGCAGACGAACACGGCCCCTGTAGATCATGGAGTTCTCTACGCTTCAAGATCCACGAGGGTGCCGTGTTCGTCCCGCCATCATCTCTCGCCGCCGTACCTGCCCTCCGTGCGCCCCGGCTGGAGGCGCTGGGTGGGAGCGGTGCTCGCGACCAAGTCCGCAGTCTGGTCGCCGAGTTCGAGTCGATTACCGATCCCCGCGGTGCGTGTGGGGTGCGCTACCGGCTCGCTTCGCTGCTGGCCCTGGTCGTCTGCGCGATGACTCCGGCAGGCCATGACTCGATCACCGCGGCGGCGGAGTGGTGCCGGCGCGCGGCTCCCGAGGAACTGGCCGCTTTCGGCCTGCCCTGCCACCCGTTCCTGGGCCGCTACCGGGTGCCGAGCGAGAAGACCCTGCGCAGCGTGCTGGGGCGCCTCGATCCAGGCGAGATCAGCGCGGCCGGTTACGACTACCTCCGGCCCCTTCTTCCCCCAGGGCCTGGTGGTCCGGCGCCTCTGATGTCCGATGGCGGCCAGGAACGTGAACAGCGCCGTGCCCACCGGGCTGCCGCCCGGGCCGATCCGGTGCGCCGCAGGCGCCGGGCGATCGCGGTGGACGGCAAGTGCCTGCGCGGCGCAAGACGCCCCGACGGCAGCCGGGTCTTCGTGCTCTCCGCGGTCCGGCACGGCGACGGCATCACCCTGGCCTCGCGTGAGATCGGCGCGAAGACGAACGAGATCCCCGAGTTCCAGCCCCTGCTCGACCAGGTCGACGACGTGGACCTCGCCGGGGCTGTCATCACCGCCGATGCTCTCCATGCCCAGCACGCCCACGCCGCCTACCTGCGCGAACGTGGTGCCCACTACCTCCTCACGATCAAGAACAACCAGCGCGGTCAGGCCCGCCAACTCCACCGGCTGCCCTGGAAAGAGGTCCCTGTGATCCATCGTGACGACGCCCGCGGCCACGGCCGCCACGAGCAGCGTCACGTGCAGGTCGTCACCGTTGACGGCTTGCTCTTCCCGCACGCCCGCCAGGTCCTGCGCATCCAGCGCAGGCGCCGCCTGTATGGGGCGAAGAAGTGGTCCAGCGAGACCGTCTACGCCATCACCGACCTGCCCGCCGAGCAAGCCGACGCGGCCGAGATCGCATCCTGGGCCCGCGGGCACTGGCCCGTGGAGAACGCCGTCCACTGGGTACGAGATGTCGTCTTCGGCGAGGACAAGTCCCAGGTCAGAACGCGCAATACGCCCGCCGTGCTCGCCGCCGTCCGCGACCTGATCCGCGGCGCACTCAAACTCGCCGGGTACGTCAACACCGCCGCCGGACGCCGAGCCCGCACCGAACGCCACCGCGTCCTCGCCCTCTACGGCATCACATGACCAACCGGACATCCGAGGCAAACGCCGGGCTCCAGCCCCGGGCGCTGGCCTCGATCAGGCCGTACACGAGACTGGCCATGGCCACGATGAACAGGACCTGCCCGAAGACGTCGGCACGACGGCGGGTCGGCGCCTTGCTCTCGGCCAGCTTGCCGGAGAGGACTGCCAAGGCGACCAGTCCGAAGGGCAGGTTGACCCAGAAGATCGACTGCCAGCCGAACGCGTCCACCAGTACGCCGCCGAGCACCGGCCCCGCCGCGAGGGCGAGTCCTCCGATGCCGGCCCAGATACCGATGGCACGGGCCCGTGCGGCGGGCGCGGGGTAAGTGGTGGACACGAGGGCCAGCGAGACCGGGATCATGATGGACCCCGCAGCACCCTGCAGTACGCGGGCGACCAGCAGAAACTCGTAGTTCGGCGCGATCGCGCACAGCACGGACGCGGCGAGGAACCCGACCAGACCGCCGAGGAAGATGCGCTTGCGTCCGAAGATGTCGCCGAGTGTGCCTGCCGTGAGCAGGAGGCAGGCGACGACGAGCGCGTAGGCGTTGATGACCCACTGGAGTTGGGCCATGTCCGCCGAAAGGTCGTGCTGGATCTCGGGCAGCGCCACGTTCACGATCGTGGAGTCGAGGTACACCATGAAGATGCCGATGCAGATGAAGGTCAGCAGGAGACCTTTGCCTCGAGTGACGTCCGGGGTCGTACTTGTCATGCCTTCCTCACGTTCGTGCGGGGCGTGGAGGGGCGGCCCGCTGCTCGGTGGGCAGCAGCAGGGGGAGCCCAGGGGCCGGGGCATGACGAACTAACTGACTGATGGTCGGTCCGACAAGCGACTGGCGGTCAGTCATCTAGCCTCGGCGTATACATCACAAGCAAGGAGCGCTGCAGAGATGGCTCAGACCGCGACCCCGAAGAAGCGAAAGCGTGTCGTCAAGACCGCCGAGGCGCGGAGGGCCGACATCCTGAAGGCCGGCCGCGAGGTGTTCGGCACGACCGGTTTCGCCGACGCCACCATTGCGGACATCACGACGGCCGCGGGCATGGGCAAGGGCAGCTTCTACATGTACTTCGAGACCAAGGACCACGTCCTCGGCGCCCTCTGGGAGGAGTACGTCAACGCGTTCTATGACACCACCCAGGAGATCCTGGCCCAGGGGAACGCCTGGTGGCCCACCATGGACGAGCTGTTGCAGAGGTTCCTCGAGCACGCCATCGAGAACGCGGAACTGCATCGGCTGGTCTACGGATCGGCGAACGCGAAGGCGCTGGAACTGTGCAAGGAGTCCAACGCCCGCGTAGTGGGCTTGATCTGCGACTTCGTCAGGCGCGGCGCGGTCGCCGGGGCCTTCCGGAGCGCCAGCTCCGAATGGGCGTTCCGCATGATCTACCACGCCGCCGACGGCTTGCTGGACGACCTGATCGCCGGCGCGGCGCCCATCGACACCGCGGCCATCAGCCGCAGCGTGCTCGAAATGGCGCACCGGACACTCGGTGACCCGGACCTGGCATCGGCGGGCTACTGAGGCCCAGCCCAGGGCGATTGCAAAGTCGTCCGATCATGGATCGGTGCAGGTCAGTTGAGGCCGATGAGGGTCAGGGGCCGCCCGTAGGGGCGGAGGGCTGTCGTGCGGAGTGCGGCGGCGATGCCGGTGTGGCCGGCGGTGCGGAGTCGGTTGATGGCGAAGCTGCGCAGGGTGGCCATGTTCTCCGGGCCGTGTCCGGTACGGATCTTGGAGGAATCCTCAAGAGGGTTGTACGTCATCACCCCGTCAGGGGCATGTCAGGGGCTTCCGGCATCCTGGCGAGGTCTGCCTCACAGGGAGCTTGGATGAGAACAAGAAAGACCCGGCTGTGGATCTGCCTACCCGCATTCGCCATGGCCGGCGCATGGGGAATGGTCGGAAGCACCCCCGCTGTCTCCGCCGAACCCGGCTGTGAAATCCGCGAGAATTCGCCGCAAGCCGACTGGGGAGGGATGTCTTTCCCCATCGACCTCTACTGCACCAACACACCCGGAGACGTGACATCCCAGTCCTTCTTCGGATCTCCGGTCACCGGGAGGATGACGAAAACCACGAGCTGGTTCGTCTGCTGGAAGATCGGGGCTCCGCACTCCGGGAAGAACAGCGTCTGGTACTACACCAAGGGCGACGAAGTCGTGAACAACCCGGGCCAGCAGGCTTGGGGTTATATGCCGGCGAATGCGCTCGGCACCACCAAGGCGCCCTTCCCGGGGCTGCGAAAGTGCACATGGGGATAGGGGCCCATACATATGCGTGCAACCAATGACAGCAGCCGGCCGGAGGGCGTGTCCCGTCTCGGCCGCCTCGGTCGCTTCGGCCGTACCGCCCGCGGCCTCACCGTGGCGGCCCTCGCCCTCCCCCTGCTGACCAGCGGCCTGAACACAGGCACCGCCCGCGCCGCCACCTGCGCGCTGGAGGAGAACGTTCTCCAGCAGGACAGGCTGGGCAATGTCTTCCGCACCGACGTCAAGTGCGAGAACCTCGCCGGAAACGTTTACGGGCGTGCGTCCTACGACAGCCCGCTCACTGGAAAGAAGACCTCCACGCTGAGCACCTTCGTGTGCTGGACGCGAGGTCAGCCGCATTCCGGCGGAAACACCGTCTGGTACTACACGAAGGGTGACACGGCGGTTTCGCCCTTTGAGACCTTTGAGGGCTGGGGGGCCATGGAGTCCAACAAACTCCTGACCCCGTCCGGCATTCCACATCCCTTCCCGGGGCTTCCCCGCTGCCCGTGGTACTGACAGATCCGGAGAAGTTTCCATGCTGATGAGGAATGACACAGGGCGGGGGCGCGGTCGTAGCTCCGTGCTCGCCCTCAGTCTCGTCGCGGCCGTTTCCACCCTGGGAACAGGACTGGGAATGGCCGCGGCGGCCCCCGACCCGCATTCCGGCGAGGCGGGCAAGGGCGTCGACGTGTCGGCGCTGGCGAAGGCGAAGTCCTCCAGGAAGCCAGTGGAGATCGTGGAGCAGCGGACCGAGTCCTCAGAGGTGTACGCGAATCCATCGGGCACGCTGACGGTGACGACTCATCTGGCGCCGGTGCGCGTGCGCCAGGGCGACACGTGGGTGCCGGTCGACACCGACCTGGCGTTCACCGAGGGCGGCGGCGTGGCCCCGAAGGCGGCCGCGACGGGGCTGGAGCTGTCCGACGGCGGCGAGGAACCGCTCGTCCGTCTGACGGAGAACGGCCATGTGCTGGAGTACAGCTGGCCGGACAAGCTGCCCAAGCCGAGGCTGGACGGACCGGCGGCGACGTACGCCGAGGTCCTGCCCGGGGTCGACCTCCGCGTCACGGTGGAGGCCGCGGGTTTCCAGCAGCTGCTGGTGATCAAGGACGCGACGGCGGCGAGGAACCCGAAGCTCAAGAAGCTGTCGTTCGGCGTCAAGGGCAACGGTCTGAAGATGACCGGTGACGAGAAGCAGGGCATCAAGGCGGTCGACGCCAAGGGCAGGACGGTCTTCTCCGCGCCCGGTCCCCGGATGTGGGACAGCTCGAAGGGCGCGAAGGCCGGCGGCAGGCACGCCGTCATGCCGACCGCGGTCGCCGGCCGAACCCTGACGATCACGCCGGACCGGACACTGCTCACCGGTCCTGGCACGACCTACCCGGTCTATGTGGACCCCTCCTTCACGACGGGCACCACCAACCGGTCCGTGGTCGAGTCGGAGAACCCCAACAGCGCCTGGTGGAACTTCGGCAAGAAGCTCGAGTCCGGCCAGTACCTCATGAACACGACGTACTACAAGAAGCGCACCTTCTTCCAGACGGACGTCAACTACCTGGCCGGGCGACAGGTCATCAAGTCGACCCTGACCCTTCCGGCCGGCGCCGTCGGTGACTGCAGCGCCCAGCCCGTCGAGCTCTGGCACACCGGTCGTGCCACCTCCACCACCACCTGGAACGCCCAGCCCGCGTGGCTCACCAAGCTCGCCACCTCGGCCAACTGCCCCTCGGGCACGGTGAACCTCGACGCGACGGCCGCCGCGAAGGCGGCGTCGGCCGCCGGCTCGAACACCGTCGACCTGGGACTGCGTGCCACGACCACAGGGGAGACCGCCCCGGCCAAGAGCTTCCTGACGTGGGACGCGTACGCCACGAAGCTGACGACGGAGATCGCCTACAACGGCGAGTGCTTCCTCAAGGGCGACGTGCTGTACAAGGACTCGGACGGCACCACCTTCACCAGCGAGATGACCTGCGAGAGTCTGGCAACCGACGCCCGCGTGGAGCCGTACACCAACAGCTCGGTGACCGGCAGCCTGCTGGCGGGCCCGCACAGCTTCCTGTGCTGGCGCAGTGGTGACATGAACGGCGCGGGCAACCGCATCTGGTACTACGTCAAGGGCGACGCGGCCTCGGGCTGGACCAACTGGCAGGGCTGGGGCTACGTCCCCGCCGACAAGATCACCGGTGCGGGAACGGAGCCGTTCGCGGGCCTGCCCGCCTGCAACGTCCACCAGGTCACCCCCGGCCTGGCTTCTCCGCAGGACTTCAACTCGGACGGACAGTCCGATGTGGTGGCCCTCCAGGCGGACGGCAACCTCGCGCTGTACCCCGGCAACGGCAACGGCACCCTGGGCGCCAAGCGGCTGCTGTGGTCCGACGCCAGGGGCACCGGCTACAAGGAGGTGTTCACCGCCGACCTCAACTCCGACGGGAAGGGAGACGTCGCGGCAGTCGACAGCGGAAACCGCGTCTGGTGGTGGCCCGGCGACGGCGACAGCGGACTGGCTGCCGCATCCCGGACACTCAACAGCAATGTCACTCATGCTCAGAAGTCGTTCGACCTGATGTGCCGTGACTTCCTCTCGACGGACTTCAACGGCGACGGCAAGGGCGACATCCTGGCCGCCTGCCCGTCCTCCGATCCGTACGAGATGAACTACATGGTGTGGTGGTGGCCCGGCGACGGCAACGGCGAGTACAACCCGTACGGCGGACGGGAGTCCCTCTACTCCGCCAATGACGACCACAGCCTGACAACCGCCGACTTCGACAGTGACGGCCGTATGGACCTGGCGAACCGGGCCGCCGACGGCAGCCTCTGGCTCTGGCGGGGCTTCGCGAACGGATCCGTGGACGCCTGGACCGGCGGCAGCCGGCGCGTCTGGCCCGCCGCGAGCTTCGGCTCGGTGACCCAGTCGTTCGCGGGCGACTTCAACGGCGACCGCAAGGGCGACATGGCGGGCGTCGACTCCGCCGGCTCCCTCTGGTACTGGCCCGGCACGGGCGACGGCAACTTCGGCACCCCGGTGAAGATGTCGTCCGCCACCGATTGGGGGACCGTGAAGGACCTCATGTGACCCCTCGATGAACCGGGGCCGGACACCGGCCGAGCGTGCCGGTGTCCGGCCCCGGTCCCGTACGAATCCAGGATGAGGCGAGTGGTAACGGTGTTTTCAAGAGGCCTTCCGCGCATGCGAAAAGGCAGAGTTCTGGCGTCCGGTATGGCTTTCTCCGTCGTACTGGCAACGCTCGGCGTGGCGGTGTCGGCCGCGGCCGAGCGGGACGAGGAGCAGCCCAGGGGTGTCGACGTCTCGGCGCTGGCGAAGGCGAAGTCCTCCGGGAAGCCGGTGGAGATCGTGGAGCGCAGGACCGAGACCTCGGAGGTGTACGCCAATCCGTCCGGCACCACGACGGTGACCACGCATGTGGTGCCGGTGCGCGTGCGCCAGGGCGACACGTGGGTGCCGGTCGACACCGACCTGACGTTCGCCAACGGTCGTGTGGTGCCGAAGGCCGCCGTGGCGGGTCTGGAGCTTTCCGGCGGCGGCACCGGTCCGCTGGTGAAGCTGAACGACCGTCGGCATGTGCTGGAGCTGAGCTGGCCGGGGAAGCTGCCCAAGCCGAAACTGGACGGTCCGGTGGCCACGTACCCCGAGGTGCTGCCGGGTGTCGATCTTCGGATGACGGCCGAGCCGGAGGGCTTCTCGCAGCTGCTGGTCGTCAAGGACGCCAAGGCAGCGAAGAACCCGAAGCTCAAGAAGCTGTCGTTCGGCGTCAAGGGCAACGGTCTGAAGATCGCCGGTGACGAGAAGCAGGGCATCAAGGCGGTCGACGCCAAGGGCCGTACGGTCTACTCCGCCCCGCCGCCCCGTATGTGGGACAGCGGCAGGGGCGGGAAGCAGAAGCAGGCGGTCATGGACACCGCGGCCATGGGCGGGAGCTTCTCTGTCGTCCCGGACCAGAAGCTTCTCGCCGGCGCGGACACCACCTACCCGGTGTATGTCGACCCCACCTTCAGCGCCGGGGTCTCCAACTGGGCCGAGGTGCGGCGGAACACATCGACGACGTCCTACTGGAACGACCGGTCCCTGCTCAACCTCACCATCGGTGGAATGACCACCCTCGGCGTGGCGAACGCGTACCGAGGGTTCTTCCAGGTCGATGTGCCCAATCTGAACGCAAGCCGCAGCGTTCTGAACGCGACCCTCAACTACACGACGACGAACTACAATTGCGTGCCCCTGCAGATCTGGAGCACCGGTCGCATCTCCTCCGCGACCACCTGGAACAACCAGCCCACCTGGAACACGATGCTCGCGTCGCCCGCCTGCGCGAACGGCGCGGGCACGCTGTCCGTCAAGAGCACGGTGCAGGCGGCCGCGGCCGGCGGCTCGAGCCTGGTGGACTTCGGTCTGCGCAGCACCGACGCGGTGGAACAGACCGCGTTGGACAGACTCCGGTTCGACCTGACCAAGGTCAGCCTGAGCGTCGAGTACAACTCCCTCGGCCAGTGCTTCCTGTACACGGGAGTGACATACAAGGACACCGAGGGCACCTCCTTCACCAAGGAGGTGAACTGCCAGAACACGGCCTCCGAGGTCCGGGCCGAGCCGTACGGCAACAGCGCGATGACGGGCAGCCTGCTGGCGGGCTCGCACGGGTTCGTGTGCTGGCGCAGCGGTGACATGAACGCCGCCGGCAACCGCATCTGGTACTACGTCAAGGGCGACGCGTCCTCGAACTGGACCAAGTGGCAGGGCTGGGGATACGTCCCCGCCGACAAGCTCAACCTGGTCGGCGGCGAGCCCTACCCCGGGCTTCCGGCCTGCAACGTCCACAATGTCACGCCCGGTATCGCCTCGCCGCAGGACTTCGACTCCGACGGAGTGTCCGATGTCCTGGCCGTCCAGACGGACGGAAACATAGCCCTCCACCCGGGCCTCGGAAACGGCACCCTCGGCAGCAAGAAGATGCTGTGGACCGACGGCCGGGGCGCCGGCTACGCCAGCCTGTTCACCGGCGACTTCAACAAGGACGGCAACGGTGACGTCGCCGGCTTCACCAGTGGTGTCGTGTACTGGTGGCCCGGCAACGGCAACGGCGGCGTCAGCGACACCGCTCTGCCACTGATCGACAACCGGTACAAGACGCAGTACTACTTCAATCCCGGGCTGCACGAGCCGTGCCGGGTGGCCTTCGCCTCCGACTTCAACGGTGACGGAAACACCGACATCATGGCCGCCTGCGGCCAGGGCTCGGAGCAGGGCAACTACACCGACGACAGTCTGTGGTGGTGGCCCGGCGACGGCGACGGAGGTATCAACGCCACGACAGGTGGCAGCATCGGGTACGAGTACCTCTACGCCATGCGCGCGGAGACCGAGTTCTCCCCGCTGGACGTCACCGGCGACGGCCGCATGGACATCGCCAGGATGCCCTACGCTACGACCCTGGAGCTGAACCCGGGACCCCTCGCGCCCAACGCCTCCTACGGCACGGGCGTCAGGCTCCCCTGGGCACCGAACGGCTTCGGCACGGTCACCAAGGTGTTCGCCGGCGACTTCAACGGCGACCGCAAGGGCGACATCGCGGGCGTCGACTCGACCGGCTCCCTGTGGTGGTGGCCCGGCAACGGCGACGGCACGTTCGGCACCCCGTCGAAGATGTCGACCGCCACCGACTGGGTGGCCTACAAGGACCTCCTGTGATCCAGCGATGACACCGGGGCCGGGCATCCGTCGTGACGCGGATGCCCGGCCCCCGTGTGAACGCAGTCAGGTGCGGTTCGTCATGAGTGGGGCGCCCCCGGCGGTGGTGCCGGAGCCCCCAGGAGGCGGATCACCGCGCTGGTGCCGCCGCCCTCCGCCGGGGCCAGGGCCACCTCGCCGCCCTGCGGGGAGACCTTCACCGCGTTGTCCAGGACGTCCACCAGGGCACGTTCCAGCGCGGCCGATTTTGCCCGTACGTACCAGGGCCGGATGTCCGGCGTGAACGTCGGCTCCGGGCCCCGGCAGCCGCGCCCGGGTCAGGGCCGTGCCGAGTACGTCGTCGTGCAGCCCGACCACCTCCAGGCGGCCCTGCGCCACCGCGTCCGGCCGGGACCAGCTCCTGCAGGTCGCCGATCAGCGCCGCCAGCTCGGCCATCTGGGCTTTCACGGACGCCGGCAGCGCCCGCCGGTCGGCGGGCGGGATCGCCCGGCCGGTCTCCTCACTGCGCGCCAGCAGCTCGATGTTCGTACGGAGGGAGGTCGGAGGGATCCGCAGTTCGTGCCCGCCCCTTTCGTCTGTCGTACGCCTCCTCCGTCCGGGCTTCTTGATGCGTACCCGTCATAATCCGGCCATGGACCGACGAAGCCTTCTCGCGGGCGCCGCGGCGACCACCGCCACCCTTGTCCTCGGAGCCGCGCCCGCCCGGGCACGCACCCACACCCGGACCCTCGGGCTCCAGGACTGGATGGCCGGCCACGGCGACCCCACCCCGCTCCAGAAGCTCACCATCCCCGGGACGCACGACTCCGGCGCCCGGTACGGCGGCCCCTGGAGCGCCTGTCAGAACACCACCATCGCCTCGCAGCTGGACAGCGGCATCCGCTTCCTGGACATCCGGTGCCGGGTGACCGGCGGGTCCTTCGCCATCCACCACGGCGGTTCGGCCAGATCGAGGAGCTCGCTGGACAGGATGTCGCGGTACTCCTCCCACCAGCCGCGCTTGCGCTCGCCCGTCATTGCGGCCAGGGCGTCGACCAGGTCGTGGTCGGGGCATTCGTCGTGGCAGGCCGGTGTGCGTACGCGCTCGGCGCTGACGCCGTAGCGGCCCGCCTCGATGTTGCTCATACGGGCCTGGTTGCCACCCAGGAGTTTCGCCGCCTGCGTGGCGGTGAGGCCGGCGCGCTCGCGCAGCCTGCGCAGTTCTGTGCCGAGCCGTTGACGACGGAGCTCCGTTGCGCGAAGGGGACTTGGGAAGGTCACCTCCGCAACGGAGCTTCGTTGCGTGTGGTCGCGCATCCATCCAGCATCGTCACACTGCCGTGACCTGCACACTCACAAGGTCGCTACGACTTTGCAATCGCCCTGAGGTCCGGCCCGGGCCGGCGTACCCACACAAATGATTCGCCCTGGCAGACCTGCTCAGCAGGCCTGCCAGGGCGGATCACACGACCAGGGAGCGGGGCCCTCCCTGGAGACCAAAGCGCGGAGAGGGCAGGATTCGAACCTGCGCGGGTCCATTGAACCCGACCTTTGAGCCGTAGCTCAGGTCCCCGATAAACCACTCCGGGCACCTCTCCAAGACCACCCGATTGCGCGGGTTGGTTTCGCGGAGAGGGCAGGATTCGAACCTGCGCGGGTCCATTGAACCCGACCTTTGAGCCGTAGCTCAGGTCCCCGATAAACCACTCCGGGCACCTCTCCA
>NZ_JBSFYR010000052.1:30710-50358 GCF_053599875.1 Streptomyces sp. NPDC005151
CCAAGACCACCCGGTGTCGACCCGGCTGTTCCTGAGAACAACAATGACAGATGCCTCTGATACGGATCTGACACGGAGCTGACGTGCCTCCGACATCCCACGAGAACCCCCTTTCGGTGCCGAGCGGTCCGATGCTCTAATTCCATCGGCCCAGTCCCACCGAGAGGGAGCGCGAACGTGTCCGTGATTGAAACGGACAGCCCGGTATTCCGGGCCGTCCAGAAGCACAGCCAGGCCGAAAATCCCAGTTCGTTTCTCGCGCTGAACGAGGGCAACAAAACATTCGGCGTCCCTGAAATCGACGGGGTGATCTCCTACCGGCGGGCGGGCCGATACGCCGTTCAGTTCGGCGGACCCTTTGTCGAGAAGGCGTCGTACGACGCACTCCTCGAGCGCTTCGTCGCGTACGTCCACGACGAAGGCCTCAGCCTCGTCGGCGTACAGCTCCAGCGTGACGACGCCGAGGCCTACGCCCGCCAGGGCTTCACGGTCAATCAGATCGGGGCTTCCTGGGCGGTGCGCATACCGGACCTCACACTGCGGGGCACCCGGTTCATGCAGTTGCGCAACAAGGTCTCCCGAGCGCACCGCAACGGCCTGAAGATCCAGGAGGTCCAGGCGTCGGATTGGCAGGACGGCCTGGCGAGGATCGACCGTGCGTGGCTCGGGGCGAAGGGCGAAGGCGCCCGCCCCCTGGAGTTCCTGGTGGGCCAGATCGGCGGCACGATGCAGGCGCACCGCCGGCTCTTCGTCGGGACCATCGACGATGCACCGGTCGCGTACATCTCCTACTCGCCCGTGTACGGCTCGCGCGCCGGCTGGATGCACGACCTGAGCCGGCGCATCCCGGAGGGCTCTCCCGGGCTGATGGAGGCGATCAACGCCCACGCGCTCGAGGTGTTCCGAGGTGAGGGGGTGGAGTGGCTGCACTTCGGCTTCACGCCCTTCACGGGTCTGGACGCGAGCCACGAGGTTCCCGGTCACAGTCCGGCGTTCCAGTGGCTGATGCGCTTCCTGTGGGCCGAGGGCTCCGCTCTCTACCCCGCGCAGACACAGCTGGCCTACAAGCAGAAGTGGGCTGCCGACGTCCTCATCCCCGAGTACGTCGCCTTCGAGAGTCAGGCCTCGCTGGCCGGCTTCGCCCATATCTTCCGCGTCAGCAACGCCTTCTGAGCATCCGTAGAAGCACTTTTCCCCGCATTCGGCCCACGAAAGGAAGACCGTGTCCTACGCATCTCTCAGCACCGACCAGCTTCGACAGTCGATGGTCGAGCACCTCATGCGGATCATGGGATGCCCCGACGACGAGACGCTGGCGCGCGACGCCGACTCCCTCCTGCTGACCCTGGACCACCGGCTGGCCCATGAAGCGGCAGCGGCCTGACCCGCGCTGCCCCACCCCAGTCAGCCGGGTATCAGAAGCGCATCAGCGCGGTAGGCGAGGCTGGTGGCACGCTGGCTCGGAACCAGGCGCAACGCACCGCACTGCCACGGCACAAGTGCGGGCAAGGTCATGAAGCCACCTTGTGGCTCCTGCCTCTCACCCTGCGCAGCCTCCTGATCGTGGGACGGCTGCCGTGCCACCGCCTTACCACCGGGCACATCAGCCCAAGGAGTGCACCGTATGTCATCGCCGCACGTCCCTTCCCAGAACGGCGTGGTCGAGTCGCTCGACGCACGCCGCGCGACTCCGGCTCCACAGACCGCAGGAGCCTCCGCAACGTTCTCCGAGCTTCTGAAGCGAGTGAAGGCCGAGGGCTTGCTGGACTTCGACCCGCGCTACTACACAGGCCGTCTGGCGCTCAACACCCTGCTCCTGGCCGCCGGCTTCACGGCGTTCTTCCTGCTCGGCGACTCCTGGTGGCAGCTGGTTGTGGCCGCGTGGATGGGCCTGTGCGGGACGCAGAGCGCCTACATGTTCCACGACGCCGGCCACAAGGCGATGTTCCGCGACAAGCGGGTCGCCACGGCCGTGGGCTACATCCACGCCAACCTGATCAACGGGTCGAGTTATGGGTGGTGGGTCAACCACCACAACCGGCACCACAGCAACCCGAACCATCTGGACATGGACCCCGACATCGGACGCCGCACCGCGATCTTCGATCTCAAGCAGTACGCCAGCCGCCGGGGAGTCAAGCGCTTCATCGTCCGGTACCAGAGCGTCCTGTTCTTCGTCCTGCTGGTCTTCGAGTCCCTCAAGATGAGCAAGACCGCCATCAAGGAGATCTCCCAGGGTCAGACCAAGCGCCCGGTACTCGAGGCTTCGCTCATCGTGCTGCGTGCGGCGATCTACCTGACGCTGGCCTTCACCGTGCTCTCCCCGCTGCTCGCCGTCGTCTTCATCGTCGTCCAGCAGTTCGTCCAGGGCCTCTACTTCGGCATGATCTTCGCCCCGAACCACAAGGGCATGGAGATCCGCGACGGCGAGGAGGAGACCTTGGACTGGCTGGAGCGCCAGGTGCTCACCTCGCGCAACATCCGCCCTTCTCGGATCATCGACTTCATGTACGGCGGTCTCAACTACCAGGTCGAGCACCACCTCTTTCCCTCGATGGCACAGAAGAACCTGCCCCGTGCCCGGGAGCTGACCCGCGAGTACTGCGCGGAGCGAGGCGTTCCCTATCACGAGGTGGGCTTCTGGGCCTCGTACCGCGAGGTGGCCGGCTTCCTCCACGAGGTGAGCGCACCCGTGCGCCGGGGCGAGGTCGAGCAGACGCTGGAGCGGCGCGCCGCCTGACACGCGCCGCCGAGCTCTGACCTCCCGACAGACCCCACAGCGGACAGACCGGTCGGCGACCGCGGCCCGAGCCGGGCGGGTCGCCGACCTGCCGTCGTCACGACGCGGCGAAGAAGAAGCGAAAGCCCAGACGAGGAGTTGTCCCCCGATGCTTAAGACTGCCGCGCCACAGAGGAGCAGCGCGGACGGAGCCGCCGCAGCGGCGATCGGCGATCGACTGGACCGCATGCCGATCACCTCCACGCACCGTCAGCTCACCGCGATGGTCGGAATCGGCCTGTTGTTCGATACGTTCGAAAACAATCTCTCCGGCACGATCTCCATCTGCGATGTGCCGGTTTGGTGTCAGTGGGTTGGTGTCAGTGACGGCATGTCAGGTTGTTGTGTTTGTGCTGGTGGTGGCGTGTTTGGTGGATCGGGTGGCTGACGTGGGGTGGTGTATGCGGGGGGTGTCGCTGTCACGGGGCGGTACACCCTGCCTTGTTCCGCTGTCATGGGAACGGCACTTCTGATCCGTCGGTGGCTGCGCGGCGGCAGGGTGATCGGTGTCGGTTTCCGCCGGGGGAAGAGTGCGGGGTGGGGGAGTCGGGCGGCGCGTGGGGTGAGGTGACGGCGGGGTTGAGGGTGTCCAGGCCGGTGCTGGTGGCGCGGTTGCTGGAGCTGGATGCGGCCGGGGCGTTGACGACGGCGCACGTGCGTGCGGGCGCTCAGGTCGGTGGGGTGAATGTGCGCACGGTGTGGCGCTGGCTGGATGCAGCGCGGACGGAGGGCCGTATGGAGCGCAGGCCGCGGGCCCGGCTGGAGTTGTCCGACCAGGCGTGGGAGGTGCTGGCGCAGGCGGGCGAGAACGTGGCGGTGCTGCACCGGCATCTGATCTGAAGGAGGCCGGGGGCGAGGTGCCCTCGCTGGCGTCGTTGTACCGGGTGGTGCGCCGGGACCTTCAGGCCGGCAGGGTCCTGCCGGACCGCGTGGTGGTGCGGCGGGAGAGGGAGGAGCAGCGGACACGGCAGGCGCTGGCTGACCTCGCCCTGGCCGGGTCGCGTGTGGGCGGCGCGGCGAAGGCGGCTGCGGCACGGCCGCGGCGTCTCGTACCAACGGCGGCCGGGGGCTTGCCGGCGGGGGAGAGCGGTGCGGTGGCGGGTGTGGCGTTGCCGGCGGGAGCGCAGCTGGTGCGGACGTCGTCGGTGAGGGTGGTGGCCGAGGCGGTCGGGCAGGCGATGGCGGTGGAGGGCGCGGTGTGTGTGTTCGGCGACCCGGGCCCGGGCAAGACCGCCGCCGTGCGGATGGCGCTTCGTGAAGTGCCCACGGGTTGGAAGGTGACGTGGGTGCCGGTACCGGTGCGCCCATCGGTGGCGGGCATGAGGCGGGCGGTGTTCGACGCTCTGGTGCTGCCGGGCCGTTTCCCGCACAGGTCGGCGCTGGCCGACGCCGCAGTCGTGGGGGCTCTGGGGGAGGCGCGGGTGCTGGTGGTCGATGAGGCACAGCGCCTGCCCGTGCCGTGCCTGGAGTACCTGCAGAGCTTGTGGGACCACCTCGGTACGCGGATCACGCTGGTGCTGTGCGGGGCGGGCAGGGAACTGTTGTTCACCGGACGCCGGAGCCAAAACGGATAATCCTGGCCAGGACGACACTGATACGAACCGCCCGGCCGGCCTCGGCGTACAACTCCAGCGTGCGGCGCAGGCGACCCCGCCTGCGACGCGATCGCCGCGTGGATGCTGCTCAATGCCGAGACGTGGCCGGTCTTCCGGGCAGCAGCCGGGTTCGACGACGCCACCTGGGCCCGCGGGCGAGGCTGGGCGCTGACATTTGCCGGCGGGATCACGTACTACCGCCAGACCAACCCTGCCAGGGCCGAGCTTGGGCGACGCGCCATCACCGAGGTCCTTGCAGAGCCAGCTTCGTCATTGACTCGCAGTGGGAAGCGCTCACCAAGCACCATCCCGAGAGAGAAGATTTTCAGCGAGATGATCAGCACCCACGTGAGGGGGCGCCCGCAGTTCGAGGCCGCGCTTGCCGAACCAATCCTCCTATCTTGAAGGGAGGGGGCAGTCGACCCAGGCCGCCACCGCACGACCGCGGGGTTGCGTCACGAGAGAAGTCCCGCAGTGCGGTGAAGTGTCGGCTGAGATAGACGGCCAAGTCCCGGTGCAAGCCGCCGAAACCGCATACCTGTCCCGCCACCGCCCGGTCCGGGGGAAGCAGCGCGAACACCTCGTCCACATCGAAGACATCGAACAGACGGGAGACCTCAGTCACTGCTGCTGAGGCCGGCACGGTGGGAGGGCCGTCGAAGCCGTGCGTTCCTGTGCTTCGGACGCCGGTGTTTCGACACAGTTGCGACACCCGTCTCCGATGGACTCCCTTGTTATACGGCACGCATACCTTTCGGCGGTCCGCCCATTGACAAACCCTCAGGACAGGGTCCTAAGGGCCGAGCATCTTCCCCGGACCGTGAACGGTGGTCCACGCGGGCACCGTTTCCACGGTCAGGGGGCTCGGTTCCACCGCATCGCGGTCTTGAGGCGTTGCGGAGCGTGCCGGTCAGCGGCTGAGTGCCTCTGCCCGCTTGGCGAGGGCTTCGTTCATGGCGCGGAACTGCGGGAGCGTGTCGGACTTCAATCGGCCCTCGACGAACGGTACGGCGATGCCGGTGAAGCGTTCGCTCTGCGTCAGGCGGACTCGGTCAGGGCCGAGCGTCTCGATGGTGAACCGGTGCTCCCCGTCGGCTATCCAGCCCGGCCCCAGCTTCCCGAGCCAGCGCAGCTCCGTGCCCGGGGTGGCTGTCAGAATCCGTGGGGTGAACGTGGTGTCGCCGGTGTCGTCGTGCATGACGATGCGCATGCGTGCGCCCTCTTCGAGGCGGCTGCCCGGCGACGTCACCTGCGCCGAGGTCATGAACGGATTCCACTGCGGATAGGTGGAGAAGTCGGTCAGCGCCTGCCAGACCTCGTCGGGTGTTGCCTCGATCTGTATCGAGGCTGTCAGCTTCACCGGGTGGATGTTGGCCCATGTCGTGTATCCGGTAAGCAGGGCCGCCAGGGCCGCCAGGGCCGCCAGGGCTGTGAGCAGTCGGTGCCGCCGCCGAACGGGGGCGGGATGCGGCGTCGCGGGCGCCGTGCTGACATCGGTCGGCGTGCCGGACCTTGACGTACTGGTCATTGTGGACCCTCTCTATCAGGCGGACGCGCCGGTGAGCGCGCCGGCGACAAGGCGGTCGACGTACGTCGGGTTGATGGGTTGGCCGGTGACGAGCAACCGGTAGTACAGGGCGCCGGCGAGCTGGTCGAAGATGACGTCCGGCTCCGCGTCGTTGCGCAACTCGCCGCGCTCACGGGCCTGTTCGAGCAGCGCCAGAACCAGGGTGTTACGGCGGAGGAACATGGCCTGGACGGCAGCGCCCACGTCGGCGCGGCGCGCCGCCGCAGCGGCGACCTCCGCGACCAGGCCCGCGGACGCGTCACCCGATGCCGTGGGGCGGCCGACCTGCCGCATCCGGTTGAGCCCGGCCACAATCTCGTTGAGGTAGCGGGTGAGATCTGCGCGGACGTCACCGCTGTACTCCACCGGCACTTCGTCCTGGATCCGCGCCACTACGGCGACGATCAGATGATCCTTGGTGGGCCACCTCCGGTACAGCGTGGTCTTCGCGACCTTGGCCCTGGTGGCCGCCTCGTCGACCGAGAAGCGGTCGTATCCACGATCGAGCAGCAGTTCCAGCGCCGCGTCGATGATGCGGGCATCCGCTTCCTCGCTGCGCGGTCGGCCGCGTCGGACTGCTGGTTCCATGACGGTCACCCCTTTTCGATACGGCCGTTTCGTAAGCGACAGTAAGGCCGTTCACCGAATTACGCAACGCCCGTAGCGAAATCCCTGGGTGTCCGTACCGCGGGCGCAGCTGCTCGCCGCGCGGCACCCGGCTTCGTACGCGGTGTGGGACCTGCGAAGTTGTCGGCCAGACCGGCAGACGGCTCCGGCCCTCGCGCCCTGCAGCGTGATCAAATAGGGGATGACATCGTTCTGGACTGGCAAACGGGTACGCCTGCGTGGTACCGAGCCTGATTCGACGGCGACGATGCGCTCGTCATGCACGCCGGCCGCGTCGTCGGACGCCAGCCAGACGATAGGCGGGCCCATTACCGCGGGCTCCAGGAACCCCTGGCCGCCCTCGTCCTCACTGGTCACAGCCTTGAATCGTTGACACGACGCGAGAATCAGCGGTGGCACCTTCTGGGAATGCCCAGCGCATCGGCCTGATACGTCGCAGCCACAGTGCAGCGCCTCCCGTGGTGGCATCCGGTCCCCGAGCACCGGCACGGCCGGGCGGGGTCAGCCTCGGGCCGCCACACGGCCTCGGCGTGCGCTCGTCGCCCCCACACAGCCGACCGCCGACGGCAAGATCGTGATCGGGATCGAGAGCGGCACCGCGAGCGACGCGTCCTGCGAGAGCCTTCAGATGATCGACCTCGCCTCGGGGAAGGCGGGCTGGCGCAAGTCGTACGAGCGGCCCGGTCTCTGGGACGGGCTCTCCGACGTGGCGATGGCGATCAACGGAGACGTTCTGACCGTGGGAAGGACCAGCCGGACGGACGCCTTCCGGGTCAGTGACGGCAAGGCGCTGTGGGGCAGACTGCCGGGCAACTGCCAGCCGTTCGGCTTCGCGAGCGGCCCGATGGGGATCGCCGCGGCCAGCTGCCAGACCGAGGCCGACGACCACAAGGAACAGCTGGTGGAGCGGATCGACCCGGTCAGCGGGAAGGTCCTGTGGAAGTACAAGGTCAAGAAGGGCTGGCAGGTCGACCAGTTCTACTCGGTCAGTCCACTGGTCGTCTCCCTGAGGAAGGGGGAGAAGAACTGGGCCATCGCGGTGCTCAACGCCGATGGCACGTACCGGTCCCAGCTGGCCGGTGGCACCGACGACTACGAAACGCGGTGCGGCGGCGACCTGCTCACCCGGGGCAAGAACGTCGACAACTGCCTGGGGGTCGCGGCGGACGCGAACACCTTCTACATGGCGACGAAGCCCGAGTACGTCGGCTCCGACATGACCAACGCGGTCGTTGCCTTCGATCTGGGCACCGGCAAGTCCAAGTGGAAGGTTGCGGCACCTGCCGGGCAGACCCTGATGCCGATGCGGATGGAGGGCGGCAAGGTGCTGATCTACATGGGCGCGACCAAGGGCAAGGGGGGCGGCATCATGTCGCTCGCCCCGACGGGCGGCACCCTTCAGCCGGTCGGCATCCGGCGTCGGCGGCCGAGGTGGAGCGCGGCTTCTCCGCTCCCCGGGTTGCCTACGTGAACGGGCGCTCCCTGCTCATGCATGCCTTCGTCAGCGGAGTCACCGACGAGGAAGAGATCGCGATGAAGACCATGATCTCTTTCGGCGACTGACGGATTGGTCGGCTGACTGGTGGTCAGGTCCGGCCGGGCGTAACGGGAGCATCACGGGGCTGTTCTCCGTTGGGGACAGGGTGCGGACCGACCCGGTGTCCGCGGTGACGCGGGTGGTACAAAGAAGCCCCGCTCGACATTCGTGACACCGCGGGATCCATGCCCGATTCGCTCCTTCCCATGGAGCCCAGGGGGTTTGCCCGCCCCTTCCGACTCCGCGGGATTGCGGGGGAGACCGGACCGGGCACCGGACCGCACGAAGGGGGACGTGCTGATGACCCAGCCGCCCGACCAGCAACCGCCGCAGGGAGGCTTCGGGGCTCCGTACGACCCCCCGTCGGGTCCGTACGGGACCCAGCCGCCCGGTCAGGCCGTGGGTCCGTACGGCACCCCCGCGCAGCCGGGTCCGTACGGGACCCAGCCGCCCGGCCCGTACGGGCCGCCCACGCCGCAGCCCGGTCCGTACGCTGCGCCCACACGGCCCGGCCCGTACGGCGTGCCGCCGCAGCAGGGTCCGTACGATGCGCCGACCCAGCCCGGTCCCGCGGGAAGCGGTGGCGGAGGGTTCTTCCGGGGCAGGCGCGGGAAGGTCGTCGGTGCCGTGCTCGCGGTGGTGCTGCTGGCCGGCGGTGGCGTCTGGCTGGCCACGGGCGGGGACGAGGCGAAGCCCACGGCGAAGTCGAGCGCCGCCCCCGGGCCGGACACCTCGTCCACCGGCAGCGGCAAGCCCAAGAACAAGGACAAGGGACCGAGCGACCTCCGTGCGGAGGCCGACGGGATCAACGCCAAGCGCAAGCCGGGCGAGACGAAGGTCCTCTGGCTCCAGGAGGGCGGCGTCGACCTGCCGGCCAACGGCTCGGACGTGTACGGCCCCTGGTTCGTCGGCGACACCGTCGGCAAGGCGATGTTCCACACCGTCTCCGGCTACTCCGTCGCCGACGGCAGCCAGAAGTGGAGCCTGCGCCTGCCGTCCGCCATGTGCGCGGCCCCCTCGCAGGCCACCGCCGACGGCAAGATCGTCCTCGGGATCCAGACCGGACACGGCGACCGGGCGCTCTGCAACGGGCTCCAGATGGTCGACCTCACGACCGGCAAGGCCGGCTGGTACAAGACGTTCAAGCGGCAGGGCGCCTGGGACCTGCTCTCCAACCCCGCGATGGCGATCAACGGCGACACCGTGACCATCGGGCGCAAGACCAGGACGGACGCCTTCCGGGTCAGCGACGGCAAGGTGCTCTTCGGGGAACTGCCGGGCAACTGCCAGCCGTTCGGCTTCGCGAGCGGCCCCGTGGCGATCGCCGCGGCCAGCTGTCAGACGGCGGCCGACGACCACAAGGAACAGCTGGTGGAGCGGATCGACCCCGCCACCGGCAAGGTCCTGTGGAAGTACAAGGTCAAGAAGGGCTGGGAGATCGCGCAGTTCTACTCGGTCAGCCCGCTGGTCGTCTCCCTGAAGAAGGGGGACCAATGGGCGATCATCATGCTCAACGATGACGGCACCTACCGCTCCCAACTGGTCGGCGGCGACGAGAACTTCAAGACGCAGTGCGACACCGACGTGGCCTCCGACGGCAGGAACCTCGACAACTGCCTCGGGGCGGCGGCCGACGACAAGACGGTCTATCTGGCGACCAAGCCCGGCGAGTCCGACCCCACCAACAAGGTCGTCGCCTTCGACCTGGCCAGCGGACAGACGAAATGGAAGGCCGCCGCCCCCGCCGGGCAGACCCTGATGCCGATGCGAGTGGAGGGCGGCAGGCTGCTGATGTACCTGTCGGCGGCGAAGAACAAGGGCGGCGGCATCGCGTCCCTCCCGCCGACCGGCGGCACACCGCAGATGGTGGTGCGGCACCCGGCCGCGGGGGCGGAGGCCGAACGCGCGCTCTTCGACACCCGGGTCGCCTACGTGAACGGGCGTTCCCTCCTCCTGAGCACGAGCATCAGCGGGATCGAGGACGGGGACGAGAAGCGGGCGAAGTCGATGGCGGCCTTCGGTAGCTGACGGTCCGAGGCGTAACGGAGGCATCACGGGGCGGTTCTCCCTTGGGAACAGGGGGTGGACCGCCCCGGTGTCCGAGGTCTTGCGGGTGTGGGCTGATTCGGTTTGTTTCATGGGGTGTTGAGCGTTGATGGCCGGGCGCTGGTGTTGGACAAGTAGTGAGGATTAGCTGGTCACTGGGTGAGGATTACCTGGTCAGGGGGGTGAGAGCTCCCAGCCAGCGGATCAAGTGGTTTTCCTGGCGTCGCATACCTCCCGCAGACGACGACACCGCCGGCCGCCTCCCGGCCCCGTGCAGTGGTCCACGGAACACCGTTTTGGGCCGATCACGGCGACCGACGCTTGACGAAAGAGATAGGGGCACCCCCCGCTCCCCTGCTCGAACAACCCTGTCGAACGGCGCTGTCAGTGGCGCGCGGTAGCTTCGGGGTTGTTCGAGATCACGGTGTGAGAGGGGTGAATTCGTGGGTGTCAGGCATGCGTTGAGCGTCGTCCTGGTCGACGTCAACGACGAGGTGGTGACGGCCTGGCGGTCCGCGTTCGCGGATACGCCGGAAGTCGAGATCAGGCGGGGTTCCCTTCTCGATGTGGACGCCGACGCCTGGGTCTCCCCCACCAACGAGCGTGGCCGGATGGACGGTGGGGTCGACGCCGTCGTCAAGCGGTACCTCGGTGCGGGCATCCAGGTGCGGGTGCAGCGGGCGATCCGCGACCGGTTCGGCGGACGGCTGCCGGTGGGCAGCGCAGTGTGCGTCCCGTCCGGGGCGGACGTACCCCGGTACCTGATCTCGACGCCCACCATGCGCCAGTCGTCGCAGAACGTCAGCGACACGATGAACGTGGCCCTGGCCTGCGCGGCCGCCTTCCAGGCGGTGCATCTACAGAACCGGGCGAAGCCGGGCAGCATCCGGTCGGTGGCCCTCGTCGGGATGGGCGCGCAGACCGGGCAGGTGCCCGCGAAGGTGTGCGCCAACCTGATGTGGACGGGCTACACCCTCTTCCACGACCACGGTTTCGCGGACTACGACGAGTTGCGGGCCGCCGTGCTGGGGCAGCTCGACGACATCGAGGGAGCGGGGTCCGCACGGCGGGTCCGGATCAACGTGCCGCAGCGGCCTTCCTTTCGTCACTGACCCGAAGACCTCGCAGGCCGGTGCCGCCCAGGGCGCGGACACCGGCGACGACCCTGCCGCATCTGTTCAGCATGCCGGGGCGCCCGTGGAGGCGTCCGGTTCGAGTATCGGGAGTTCCACCCTCGTGAGTGATGTCGACGTGACGGCCGCGGGCGATGCCGGTTCCCCGGCCGGGGATCCGCTGGGACTGGCCGGCCTGTTCACCGGTGGCGGCGAGCCGTGGCTGCCGTTGCTTGGACCGGTGATCGAGGCTCAGCCGGGAGCCGCCGACTTCATCGGCCCGAAGCGCAGCCCGGAGGTCGTTCCGGTGCGCGAGCTGACGTTCCAGGCGTTGAAGCCGCATCCGCCGGAGAAGTGGAAGGTGGTCGTCTTCGGACAGAACCCCTATCCGCGGGCGGAGAGCGCGACCGGCATCGCGATGTTCGACAACACCTTCAACGACTGGAAGGACAGCCAGTTCGGCCGGGTCGTGAGCATCCGCTGCCTCATCAAGGCGGCCGCGATGTGGAAGTACGGCATCGTCAAGAAGACCCCGATCGCCGACGTCCGCGCCCTGCTGAAGAAGGAGGACACGGTTCAGCCGCCCGAGTGGTTCCAGGCGATGCTCACCCAGGGTGTGCTGCTGCTGAACGCGTCCCTCACGGCGAGCGCGGACGGGGCGATGGCGACCGATCGGCACACGTCGTTCTGGCGCCCCGTGGCCGAGCAGATCGTCGAGGAGATCCTCCGGGCGAAGCAGGACGCGGTGGAGGAGGACGACCGGGGGGTGGTGTTCGCCTGGTGGGGCGCGCACGCCCGGAGTCTGAAGAGGGTCGTCCAGCGGCTGGAGAAGAAGTACCCGGGGGTGCAGGTCCGTCACCTGGACCACGCCAATCCGGCTGCGCAGGGGGATCTGTTCTGCGAGGGCGACCACTTCGCCCAGGTGAACGACGCCCTGGCGGCGGTGGGGGCCGAGCCGGTCGACTGGCTGCCGCAGAAGGGCTGGGACCAGGGGACGGGCGAGGCCGGCGGGCCGGAGGACGGTGGTGTCGCGCAGCGGATGGGGGCGTTCATCGCGTCCACGATGGAGTTGCACCAGCTGTATCTGGAGCGGCTCACCAGCGTCAAGGACGAGGGCCTCGTCCTGCCGCCCGTCACTGGGGTGTTCGACACGCCGCTGATGGACTTCCGGAAGGCCGTCGAGCCGGTCTCGCGGGTGCTCGGGCACCTGGATCGGCATATCGATCTGTCGAGCCGTTTCGGGGAGACGAAGGCCGCGGAGGCGGAGGCGGCGTCCGCGGGCGCGCTGTTCGGGGAGGCCGCGGGCGCGCTGTCCGGGGAGGCCGCGGGCGCCTTGCCGGCCGACGCGATCTCGGCCCTCTACCTGTACACGTGCGAGTCGGGCTTCTACCGCGAGATCAACGCCGTGCTGCGCTCGTCGGACCGCGAGCGCGTGGTGCCGTACCTGCCGTACCTGCGGTTGCTGTTCTCGGCGATGGAGGCGCTGCCGGCGCAGACGCGGCCGCTGTGGCGTGGTGTGGCGCTGGATCTGCGGTCCCAGTACCCGCTGGGGCGGACGGTGACGTGGTGGGGCGTGTCGTCGTGCACGTCCGAGCTGAGCGTGGCCCGCGCGTTCCTCGGCGGGCGTGGCCGGCGGACGCTGTTCGAGGTGACGCCCGCGCGGGCGGTGGGGATCCGGCGGTTCTCCGCGTTCACGGGTGAGGAGGAGTACATCCTCGCGCCGGGGACGCAGCTGAAGGTGACGGAGGTGAAGGCCGAGCGTGGGGGTCTGTGCACCGTGCGGCTGACCGAGCTGAAGGGGGCCGGCCTGGTGTCGTGACGTCCCCGGGCCGGGCATACCAGCGCCCCGTGGCGGGCCTGAGCCGTGCCGTGGAAGAGGACTGGAAGAGCCGTACCTCGCCACCCACCGGTGCCCGGCCCGGTCCCGGAACGTGCACTTCTCGGCCTCCACAATGGGTAGGATCACGCCGCACGCTGAGCGGGCGGTTCGAGCCGTGCCGCGCACGGCACAGACCGAAACAGCGGGGGTGCACGGCATGAGTACGAACGGCAATGGTTACTGGGGTCCGACGGGCGGACCCGGACCCGGCCCCGGTGGACAGCCGGGCCCAGGTCCCGGCCATCAGCCCTACCCCGGGGCCGGACACCACCCGTACCCCGGCGGTCCCGGCGTGGGGCCCTACCCGCCGCAGCCCGCGCCCGTGCCGCCGCAGGGGTACCCGGGGCATCCGCAGGGCTGGGGCCCATACCCGCCACAGCCGCACGGCGGTGGCCCGCAGCCGCCGTTCCCGCGCCCGCCCCGGCCGCCGCTGACGCGCAGGCAGCGGATCCTCAAGTGCGTCTACAACCCGTTCTACGCCGCCCAGCGGGCCTTCCGCCCCTCGCGCCCGGACGCCGTCGAGGACCTGACGGTGCGCAAGATCCAGATGTGGCGGACCGGGCTCGGCATCGCCGCCTGGCTCGTGCTGGTCATGTCGTACAAGCCGGTCGACACCGCCAAGGGCGTCGAGACCGTCGCGGGCGACAAGTTCAACCAGAGCTGGATCAGCACACTCGTCCTCGTGTGCGCCTTCCCGTTCGTGATCGCCCTGTTCGCGTTCGCTGCGCAGGGTGCGCTGCGCGGGCTCTACCTGCGTCGGTCCCTGAAGTCCTTCGGGGCGGTGGCGGCTCTGATGGGGTCCATGGCCACGTTCCCCCTCGCCGTCGCGCCCGATCCGGAGACCGCCGGCTTCCGTGACGCCATCGGGCCCCCCGGCATGGTCGTCCTCATCACCCTCTGCGCATGGTCGCTGGGCTTCGCCCTGTACGGGATCGCGCTCTGCCTCATGCACGTGTTCCGCACCGCCGACATCCACGAGGTGCTGCCGCCGATCCTCGCCACCTTGCTGGTGTGGGTGATGGCCGCCCTCGACGTGATCAACAACGAGAACACCGGGGCTCCCGTCCTTGCCCGGATCGTGTTCCTGCTCGGCGCTCCGGTGTCGGTGACGGTGTTGTCGTGCTGGGAACTGTACCGGCTGCGGAAGTACCACCACCTGACCGTGCGACAGGCCCTCGGCCGCTAGGTCATCTCCGCGTCCGCACCCGAGTGGGAGGGCTATGAGCGGGTGCACCCGCCGGTCCTGCTCGTCTTCCACCAAGTCGGCAAGCGCTCTGCGAAAAGACGAAGCCCTCGGCTTCGGCCCGCGCACACCGGCGGGCACGCACCCGCGGCTGCCAACGCGCCAGGACAGTGCGCCTGCCGAATATCTCATCCGAGCAGTTCAGGCGGCATGCCGGTACTCGTGGATCACTCCGCCGAGCCGGTCGTGTCGGCGTATGTCGAGGCGGGTGATTCGTCCGGGATCGGTGATCGGTTCGGGGACCGCGCGCAGTGGTGCCGCCTGGTTCATCGCTTGGTGTGGCCGGTGTGCGTTGTGATGCTGTTCGAATTCGCGCAGGGCGTGGCGCAGGTGACCCTCGTTCCAGATCAGGGTGCGGTCCAGGAGTTCGTAGCGGCAGGTCTGCACCCAGCGCTCCATGATCGAGTTCATTCGCGGCGTCCGGATGCCGGCGAGCACGACCTTGATGCCGGCGTCGGCGAGGATCTGGTCGAAGAGGGCTGGGAACTTCGCGTCCCGGTCGCGGATCAGGTACGTGACGCTGGCTCCGGCATCCTCAAGGTCCATGACCAGGTTTCGGGCGGCTTGGCTGACCCAGCGCGCGGTGGGGTGCACCGTAGTGCCGAGGATCCGGACGCGGCGGGTGGCGTGCTCGATGACGGCGAGGATGTACTGGCGCTGGCCGGTCAGGGTGACGGTCTCGATGAAGTCGCACGCCAGGAGCGTGTCGGCCTGGGAGCGCAGGAAGTCGGCCCAGGTGGTGGCGCTGCGATCGGGCGCGGGATCGATGCCCTCGGCCTTCAGGATCTCCCAGATGGTGGAGGCGGCGATCTTGATGCCGAGGGTGGCGAGTTCGCCGTGCAGCCTGCGGTAGCCCCACGACGGGTTCTCCCGAACCAGGCGCAGGATCAGGATGCGGATCGAGCGGACGGTGGGCGGGCGACCCGGCCTCTTCGGTCTGCAGGTGCGGGCGTGGCGCTGCTTCATCAGGTCGCGGTGCCATCGCAGCACGGTGTCCGGGCGGACCAGCAGCCGCAGGCGGCGCAGAACTTCGCGTGGCAGCGGTGCCAGGAGCGCGGCGAGGAAGGCCCGGTCCTCCGGAGCGAACTTGACTTTGCCAGTGCCGAGGTGCCGCTCGAGGACGGTGATCTGATGGCGCAGCGCGAGGATCTCCACCTCCTTGTCGCGGTCGCTCATCGACAGCAACCGCAGGGCAGCGAAGGCGTTGGTGACAGTCAGGTAGGCCAGACGAAGTAGCACAAGTGACGATCATGCCCTGGCCCGGAGCGGGCCCGCTCTGCGGGGCAGGTCCGGCTCGACGCGTCCCGTGACCTGCGCGGATGACATTGTCGGCAGGCGCAGTGCTCCCAGCGCTGGGGCGGGGTGCCGAGTACGGCCGGGCGCTCGACGACGCCGAGGCCTGCTGCGGGCGCTGTCACGTTGGCTGACAGGGTGGGAGGATCCTCGGGCTGATCACGGTGGAGGGGGTTGCCCGTGGAGGGTATGTCGTCGTCGTGCAAGGGGCGCCGCTATCCGGTCGAGGTGATCTCGCACTGCGTGTGGCTGTACTTCCGGTTCCCGCTCAGTTTCCGTGAGGTCGAGGAGCTGATGCTGGAGCGTGGCGTGATCGTCTCGTACGAGACGGTCCGCCGCTGGTGTCTGAAGTTCGGTCAGCAGTACGCCAACGGACTGCGCTGCCGGCGGCCCCGGCCCGGCGACACGTGGTATCTGGACGAGGTCTTCATCAAGATCAACGGTGAGCAGAAGTACCTGTGGCGGGCTGTCGATCAGGGCGGCAGCGTGCTGGACATCCTGGTGCAGAGCCGCCGGGACACGGCTTTGGCCAGGCGCTTCTTCCGCACGCTGCTGACGAAGACGGGCGGGGTGCCGCGGGTGATTGTCACGGACAAGCTCCGCTCCTACGGCGCGGCCCATCGCGAGGTCATGCCCTGCGTCGAGCACCGTTCCCATGGCTTTGGTCACGAGAGACGACAGCGTTTCTACGGGGATTCGGGAGGCGCTGTGGCCTTCGGTTGGGTCGGGATGTTCACGAGTTTCGGCGGCGGGCGGGGTCTGATCGGGCCGGAGTGCAGGCCTTGCGTGTTCGACTGCGAGGAAACATGGATTTCGGGGTTGAAGTTGCCGTTGCGGCAGTTTCTATCGTCGTGACCAGGGCCGGAGAGACCGGCCCGGCGACACATGCGTACGGGAGTGGCGATGGACTGGCCGATCTCGGAGGTGGCCCGGATGTCGGGCGTGACCGCCCGGACACTGCGCCACTACGATGAGACCGGCCTGCTGCCGCCGGCCCGGATCGGCGCCAATGGGCACCGGTACTACGAGGAGCGCCAACTTCTGCTGCTGCAGCAGATCCTCGTGCTGCGGGTGCTGGGCGTCGGGCTGCCGGAGATCGGCCGGATCCTGTCCGAGCAGGTCGACGAGGTGGATGCCCTGCGGGGCCACCACCGGTGGCTGCTCGCGGAGCGGGACCGGCTCGACGCCCTGGCCGGCACCGTCTCCCGCACGATCGCCGAACTGGAGCAGTCCAGAAAGGACGGCAACCCCATGACCGTCAACCGACCGGAGAACCTGTTCGAGGGTGTCCAGCCCTCCCAGTACGCGGAGAACATGCGTGACTTCCCCGAACTCGCCGAGGCGGTCGGGCGGCGCGCTGCCGCGATGAGCCAGGCCGACGCCGACGCCAGGCACCGTGAGCGCACCGCGCAGATGATCCGGCTGGCCGAACTCATGGCTGCGGGTCACGCGGCCGCCGCCGAGCCGGTGCAGGCCGAGATCGACGCCCAGTACCGGGCACTGATGCAGCTGCGTGCCGTCTCCGCCGAGGAGTTCCAGGCCATCGGACGCTCCTGCGTGGACAATGACGTCTGGCGCACCGCGTACGAGGCGATCGCCCCGGGTCTGGCCGCGTACCAGCGCGATGCCATCGAGGTCTACGCCACCACCCGGCTGAGCTGA
Organism: Streptomyces sp. NPDC005151; assembly: GCF_053599875.1. Taxonomy (NCBI): domain Bacteria; kingdom Bacillati; phylum Actinomycetota; class Actinomycetes; order Kitasatosporales; family Streptomycetaceae; genus Streptomyces; species Streptomyces sp. NPDC005151. The sequence goes on from NZ_JBSFYR010000052.1 coordinate 48,051, forward strand.
GCCGCGACCGACGCCATCGCGGGAACGACCCGCGATGGCGTCGGTCACATGCCACGGCGGGCGAGCGATGTTCGAAGCCGAGGGGACCGGCCACGGCTTGCTCAGCAGGGTGCTGTCCGTTCTCGTGAACAACGCCTCCGCTCACAAGGGACCGCTTGCCGACAAGCTGAACAATCGCTGTCGGAAGTCGTGAACAAAGCCAGTTCCCACAAGGGTCTGAACAACCGGGCCGAGAACAGTCATCAGCCCACCCGGCAACGCGAACGGGCGATGAAAGGCTTCCGCAGAGTGGGCGCCGCGCAGCGGTTCCTGTCCGCGTTCAGCGGCATCTCACCCCACGTCCGGCCCCGCCGCCACCTGATGACGGGCACCCGACACCGCGCCGAAATGACCGTCCGCTTCACCATCTGGGAGCAGATCACCGGCGTCACCGGCCGGCCTGCCGCGGCCTGAGCCCAGGGCTGGCACCCGGCCCCACCACACCTCGACACACCGTCAGACACCCACACACCCAACAACGTGACAACGCCGGGCGCGGCCCCCTGCCCGGCGCTCCTCCTCACCCGAAGTACGTCGTGGTCTTGCTGACCCATTGGGACAGTGTGATCTGCATGGGCAGGGCCGCCCGGTCCGGCCTGCGGCGACGGGGCGACGCGTGGCTGTATTCGGCCCGGGTGACCGCGCACATCCGCCGGTTTTGGCCCCTGCCGCAGGCCAGGGCGTCGCGGAGAAGGGACAGATGTGCCGCCACGGCTGCGAGGCAGTCATGCTCGTCCCGGCATGTGTCGCAGGTTGCCAGGTGAGCCCCCACCGCGCTCGCCTCATCGGGTGCGAGAGTCTTGAGCGCGTGTCCGGCCAGCAGTTCACAGAACGTGCGGCATTCCTCGACGGCTGCCTCGTCGACATACTCCGTGGTCAGGCAGTGGGCTCCGATCATGGCGAAACCTCCGTTCCTGGTCTCACCATCTCCCAGGAACGGCCCCCCGCGCGTCGTCCCCACGCAGCGATTTACGGCTACCACGGCCGCAGTATCCACCGCGCCGGCCTACGGGACGAAGACGTTCACGGATCCCCGGCGGGCACTGGCCGAGTGGCTGGAATACTCGCTGCGCCAAACCCCAGATCCAGGAGCTGGAGATCCAGGAGCAGCAGGAGCAGCGCCGCCGGAAGCGGGCACGGGCCGCGCCCGGGGCGGACAGGTGAGGCGGTGGGAAACTCTGTTGTTTCGGTCACCCCTTGCGCGCCCGGGTCGGACCCTTTGTGACCTGGGTATTTCGGCCCGGCGGAGCCGGCGGGCGATACGGCGGGGTTCTGGCGAGCGGGACACGGTGGCGGCGGCTGCCCACTCAGTACCCTCGGCTGGTCGGCGACGACCGCAGACCGGCTCCTCGTAGCGCTGCACGCCAACGAGCACAACAGACGCCGGCGCGATCGCTCGGCCCGCAGGCCACGCAGAGGCGCTGTCACGTTGGCTGAAAGGGTGGGAGGATCCTCGGGCTGATCACGGTGGAGGGGGTCGTCCGTGGAGGGCATGTCGCCGTCGTACAAGGGTCATCGGTATCCGGTCGAGGTGATCTCTCACTGCGTGTGGCTGTACTTCCGGTTCCCGCTCAGTTTCCGGAACCGGAACCCCTTGTACGACGGCGGCGACACGTCCACGAACAGGTCCATCCCGGTGGTCGTCAGCGGTATGAACGCCCTTCGTGCTCACGGACCCAGTGGTGAGGTCCATGGTGGTCCCGGGTCCATTCGATCTGGTCACTGACCCAGCGTCGACGGCCGTCGTCGTCGCTTCCCCGGCCCTCGTCCCAGCTGCCGCGCCGGCCTTCGTCATGAGTGTCGAGGAGCCGCACGGGGTGGGAAACGGCGGCTGCCCGGTCATCGGTCGGGAGGGCCGCTGCCGAGGCGGGGCCACCCGTCGCGAGGAGTCCGGCCGCTGCGACCGTCACGGAAGCGGCCGCGACAGCAGCGCGTCGGGCAATCCTGAAAGCCATGATCTTTCCTCCTTGCTTTAGCCCGTGACCTGCACAACAGGCCGCGAGGGCTTGCCTTTGATCAGGCACTGACGACAGTACCCCGAAGTAGTTGAACGATGAACTACTTGGGGGCGTGAGGTACACCATGCCCCCGAAAAATCGTTGCGTCGGAATACTTCCGGCAGCCCCCATCGGTCGCCTGCCGCCGCGGGGTTGGGCAGCTGGCGGAGCAGCTCCCGACGGCGATCCGGCGACCGTTTCGGGCATGCCCGAGGCGGTGACGGTGCCGCAGGCACACCGGCAGCGATGCGCCCGGTGTTCGGTGACCGTGA
>NZ_JBSFYR010000053.1:0-50199 GCF_053599875.1 Streptomyces sp. NPDC005151
CCCGTCGTGCTGGGGTCCCGTCGCGCGTCCAGGCCCTCCCACCAGCACGAATCACCCCTTGACAGCCCAGCCGATCAGCAAACTTCGCGGCCTTGGTCCTTGATGTTCGGGGAGTTGAGTTTGATGCGCAGGGTGGTGTGGGGTGCGAGTTCGTCGAGGTGGAGGTTGACGGCGAAGGTCTTGCCCAGTCCCACGCCTCCGTGGATGCACATGATGGCGCCGTTGCCGTTGTTGGCGCCCAGGGTGGTGACGAGGTTGGCGTAGGTCTCTTCGCTGGCGTTGGTGAGGATGGGACGAGCACCGGCAAGGCCGAGGTAGTGGTAGTTAGGGCTGGTTTCGGGCGGGGTGGTCATGGCTTCTCCTGAGTGGGCGGCTTCGAGGTGTCGGCGTCGGCCTTGGGGGCAGTCCAACGGTCGGAGGTCGGTTTGGGGCGGGGCAGGAGGTCGGGGCGTGCCTCGGCTGCCAGGTCGCCGGCTTGGAGGTCGCGGAGCTGGGCGGCTGCTTCCTGAGCGGTGAGGCGGTTGAGGAGTGTCGGCGGGGCGGGAGTTGAGGTGGCGGCGTAGCGGGCGCGGGCGTTCTTGCGAGCCTTGTTTCGTTTGGCGGCGAAGTGGTCGGCTTCGCGCTGCCAGGCGCGTCGCAGGGTGCGGGCCTGCTGGGGGGTCATTTCGTCGGCGCGTGTGGCGGGGCCGCGGTAGCGGCCGGTGTCGGCGTCGTAGAGTTCGACCTGGTGGTAGTGGTGGGGTTCGTGGCGTAGGTGTACCTGTTCGCCGGCGCTGCTGTGGCCGTGCATCCAGTCGCCGACGTAGTAGGCGCCTTTCCAGTGGACGCCTTTGCTGGTGATGGTCAGTGGCGGGCCGTGGCGTTCGAGGGTGTAGGTGTGTAGGACGAGGGGGTCGATGGTGTCGATGGGGGTCGGGTCCGCTTGCCAGGCCTGTGTGGGGGTGCGCCGGTGGAGGCGTGCGATGGTGTGTTCGTGGTTCCACCAGTCGACCCATTGCAGGACGAGGGTGACGAAGGCTTCGTAGTGGAGGAGTTCGTCGATGTCCCAGGTGACGGTGGTGCGTTTGTCTCGGCGGCTGGCCGGTGCGTGGGTGTAGCCGGGTAGGCCCATGAAGAGCGTGTGTTTGATGGCCGCGTTGAGGGATTCGACAGTGCCTTTGAGATGGGGGCTGTTGGGTGGCAGCACGATCAGTTCGGTGCCGAAGGCTTTGAGCGCTTCCTCGACGGTGGTGCTGAGGAAGTCGCGGCCGTTGTCGACGCGTACGAGAGCAGGGATGCCGCCGAAGGGCCGGTGGTGGTCCGCGCACAGCACTGAGTCGCGGACGGCAGCGAGGATCGCTTCCCGGCTGGGCGTGTGGGGGGTGATGGCGATGCCGCAGATTACGGCGGTGGCGTGGTCGATGAACCAGGTGATCCAGGGTTTGCGTGGCTGGCCTTCGACGTTGACCCAGACGCTGGCTTCGACGTGGTCGGTCTCCCAGGCGTCGTTGCGGAAGCCGGGCGGGCGCTGGCCGTGGACATCGTGGCGGCGCCGGGCTTTTTCTCCGCTGCGCAGGGCAGCGCGTTGTCCTGGGCTGAGTTCACGGTGCACGGCGCGGTGGAACGTCGCCAGTGTGACGCGCGGCGGGTCGTTCAGCAGCCCGTCTTTGGTCAGTTCGCGGTAGGCGGCGGTGAGGCGTTGTCACGTTGTTGGGTGTGTGGGTGTCTGACGGTGTGTCGAGGTGTGGTGGGGCCGGGTGCCGGCCCTGGGCTCAGGCCGCGGCAGGCCGGCCGGTGACGCCGGTGATCTGCTCCCAGATGGTGAAGCGGACGGTCATTTCGGCGCGGTGTTGGGTGCCGGTCATCAGGTGGCGACGGGGTCGGAAGTGGGGTGAGATGCCGGTGAACGCGGACAGGAACCGCTGCGCGGCGCCCACGCTGCGGAAGCCTTTCATCGCCCGTTCGCGTTGCCGGGTGGGCTGATGACTGTTCTCGGCCCGGTTGTTCAGGCCCTTGTGGGAACGGTGCTCGACGCAGGGCATGACCTCGCGGTGGGCCGCGCCGTAGGAGCGGAGCTTGTCCGTGACGATCACCCGCGGCGCCCCGCCCGTCTTCGTCAGCAGCGTGCGGAAGAAGCGCCTGGCCGCAGCCGTGTCCCGGCGGCTCTGCACCAGGATGTCCAGCACGTTGCCGCCCTGGTCGACAGCCCGCCACAGGTACTTCTGCTCACCGTTGATCTTGATGAAGACCTCGTCCAGATGCCACTTGTCGCCGGGCTGGGGCCGCCGGCGGCGCAGTCCGTTGGCGTACTGCTGACCAAACTTCAGACACCAGCGGCGGACCGTCTCGTACGAGACGATCACGCCACGCTCCAGCACCAGCTCCTCGACCTCACGGAAACTGAGCGGGAACCGGAAGTACAGCCACACGCAGTGCGAGATCACCTCGACCGGATACCGGTGCCCCTTGTACGACGGCGACATGCCCTCCACGGACAACCCCCTCCACCATGATCAACCCGAAGATCATCCCGCTCCACCCGCCAACGTGACAGCACCCCTCAGCGGCCTGCCACCGACCGGCGAAGCACCCCCGCCCCGGCCGCCAACCGCCTTCCAGGACTTCCTGGACCAGCACGGGATCCCCCGGCTGAAGTCCTGGCGGGCCGTCAGCGGCTGACCTCGACGACTGCAAGATCCCCGACAGAGTCAAGCTGAGGTGACCCCCGGAGTGTGGACACAGGGGTTCATGCTGCGAGTGTGAGTCTACGTTCTCTTTGGTGTTGCTGTTCGAACTCGGCAGCTGAGCGGTAGTTGAGGGCGCTGTGGCGCCTTCGGGCGTTGTAGTACGTCAGCCACTGGAAGATCTCCAGCCTCGCCTGACGCATCGTCGAGAACAGCCTCTCGTGCATCGTCTCCCTCTTGAGGGTGCTGTCACGTTGGCGGGTGGAGTGGGATGATCTTCGGGTTGATCATGGTGGAGGGGATCGTCCGTGGAGAGTGCGTTGCCGTCGTACAGGGGCCACCGGTACCCGGTCGAGATCATCTCCCACTGCGTATGGTTGTACTTCCGCTTCCCGCTCAGCTTCCGCGAGGTGGAGGAGCTGATGCTCCAGCGCGGCGTCATCGTCTCCCACGAGACCGTCCGGCGCTGGTGTCTGAAGTTCGGCCAGGGCTACGCCGACGGGCTACGCCGCCGCCGACCCCGACCGGGGGACAAGTGGCACCTGGACAAGGTCTTCGTCAAGATCAACAGCGAGCAGAAGTACCTGTGGCGGGCCGTCGACCAGGACAGCAACGTCCTCGACATCCTCGTCCAGAACCGCCGGGACAAGGCCGCCGCCCGGCGCTTCTTCCGCCGCCTGATGAAGGAAACCCGTGCGGTGCCGCGGGTGATCGTCACCGACAAGCTCCGCTCCTACGGCGCGGCCCACCGTGAGGTCATGCCCTCGGTGGAGCACCGCTCCCACAAGGGCCTGAACAACCGGGCGGAGAACAGCCACCAGCCAACAAGGCAGCGCGAACGCGCGATGAAGGGCTTCCGCGGCGTCGGCGGAGCACAACGCTTCCTGTCCGCATTCAGCGGCATCTCACCCCACTTCCGCCCCCGCCGCCACCTGATGACCGCACTCGAACACCGCGCCGAAATGACCATTCGCTTCGCCATCTGGGACCAGGTCACCGGCGTCACCGGCCGGTCCACCACCGCCTGAGCACAGGCCGACACCCCGGCCCACCATGCCCCGACACGCCGACAGACACCCGCACACCCAACAACGTGACAACGCCCTCCGAGGACAAGACCATGGCCCCGGACAACGGCCTCAACGACTGGAACATGCCGTCGAGCGAGTGGGTCGCGGGCAACGCGACCAGCTGACGCCACGTCACAGTCCACGCACCTGACCCCTGAATCCCTTCCGCCAGGCGGCGGCCGACACCATGTCGACCGCCGCCTGCGGCGTCAGGGCACTCGAGCAGCCCTCGGCCCGGGGAGTCCCCGCACGTCGACGTCAATGCTCCGCTTGCCCGCCGGCCACCTCGCGGGAGGACCGTTCCGTGAGAGCAGACACGCCAAGGAGCACCACCACGCCTTCGACGAACAGGGACGCCAGCCCCAGCGGCTCCAGCCAGTTGCCGATGTCGTCCGTCGCCCCAGGCAGCCCGATGGACCGGCTGACCACGTAGCCGAGGAGCGCAGCGGCGGCGAGCACGATCGCCGCCAGCCAGACACGGCGGTCGTGACGCCGCAACAGCAGCTCCGCGACGACCAGGCTCGCGACGATGAGCGCGATGAACAAGACCCCCAGGTAGAGGGTTTCCTTGAGCTGGCTGGGCAGGTCGAGCACGTGGATCAGGGCGATGCCGAGCAGCCCGACCGTGGTCCCCCCGCGTCGTGCGGGGTTGTCCCGGCTGCTGAACCGAAGAGCACGAATCGCGATGATCGGCGTCCTTCCTGCTGGTCGCGGGTCGCGGAAGGTACTGATCCGGGCGGTGCCGCCGGGCGCGGGGGTCTGCTGGCCGGAGTTCGCAGCACGTGACGAGACCGTGCCGAAACCGTGCCTGGCGTCAAGCCTGAGGAGATCACAGCGAGGCCCGTTCGGCGAGAAGACAGGCCGTCACTCACCCCGGATTGATTGCCACCAGGCCCGTGAACGGAGCGACGATGGCCCCAACCCGGAAAGAGACCAGGGCCTTGATCCCTGTAAGACCCGCCGCCCTCGTAGGGATTTTCTCTGACCAGGTCCACATTTCGCCTCGTCGTCCGCCTGATAAGTGGCCCCTGCCGGAGGCGATCGTCAGCTTCGAATCGGCTCCTTCGGAAACCGACGGCCGCTGTGCGGCCCCGTAAGAACTCGACCAGTACGCAGGCGCCGCCCTTGAGCAGCACCGGCAGGGTGAGCATGTTGAGCCCGGCAGTGTGGAACAGCGGGGCAAAGACCAGAGCACGCTCGAGCGAGCATGTCGCCGTAGTGGTCGGCGTACAGGATGCCCTCGACAACGACGTGATACCCGGCGTCCAGGGCGTAGCGGGCTGTCAGGTCGCTCAGGCCGACGTTCGCCGCGCCGGGCCGGTCGCGTTCGCGCAGGACGATGCGGCGCAAGTTGTCCTGGCCAACCAGGGCCAGGCCGCGTCCGAACTTCTCGCGGATGCCGGCCGCGACGGACGACTTGCCCGAGGCGCTGTTGCCGCGCAGCACGACCAACCGAGTTTCTTCGGTACCCACCATCACGGCGGTCACGCTACCGGCGGCCAGTGACACCGCGCGGAGCTCCGCCACAGGCCTGGCGAGGGCAGTCACGGGGTGTGGTGGCCGCGCCGGTGCAGCAGACGTATGAAGAACTCGCTGCACGCCCTCGCCGCAGTGTGGTCTTTGAACTCGTGGCCGCCGATCCGGACGGGTGGCCCTCCCGGCGCGTGCGGCGGCCCGCTGCGCCTGCACGCCACAACATTCGGACTCGCCTGGCGGGTCAGATGCGCCAGGAACGGATGTGGTCGCCTGCCTGGTAGACGTTTGCCTTGCCGGCCTGGATGTCGCGGACCAGTTCCACCAGCGCGCCGTACGGGGGGTCGATGCCCTCGCCCGAGGCGTGCATGTAGGCCGCAGCGACCTGGCAGGCGTACAGGGAGTTGCGGTACGGCAGTGGCTGGAGCCGGACCAGGGTGTGCAGCAGAGCGGCCGCGCGCCAGGCTGCGTCGGGTTCGGCGGTGGTGGGGCGCGGGATGCGGGTCTTGTGGCGGGCGACGGCCGCGACAAGAGCGGAGTAGTCGGCGACAGTGACGTCTTCGGGGACGGCCTGCTCCTGGACGTCCAGGAGCCAGGGGACGTCGATGTAGAGGACCATCAGGCGGCTTCGGCTCCCTGCTGGCGGTCGGCCGGCGGCATCTCGTCGGGGAAGGCGTCGTCGAACTCGTCCCGGTGCTGCTCGCCCCAGGAGATGGCGTAGCGGACGAACTGGAGGCGCTGCTGTTCGCGCAGCGGGAGGTCGTGGACAAACTGCTTGAGGGACTTGCCCTCGGCGGTCGCGGCGGCGCGGACCGCTTCGAGTTCGTCGTCGGTGAAGGTGATGTTCAAGGACGGCATACCCTGATGGTACCTAGTAGGTACCTGAAGGGCCAGGGGGTGCCGTGTCCTTTTCTTGGCAGGGCAGAGTCCGGCGTGAAGCGGCTCGCGGTGGGTGCCGGCCACGGGGCTGTGTGCGGGCCGTTCTTCGGCCGCACGGGGGAGTTCTCAGGTGACGGTCACCCGCTGTTCGTACGGCTCCCCTGCGCCGATCGCGCACGCCTGTTCCAGCAGATCGACGTTGGTGAACTCGAACAGAGCGCGGTCAGCGGCCCGGCACAGCTCAGGGAGGATGCCCGCGGCGGGGCGGCCGCGAGCTCGTTGTACGCCTGCTCGTACGAGGGGCCGCAGCCGCTGGCTCCGCCTGGCAGGAGCCGTCCCAGACCGTCGCCGTCGATGCTGATGTGTGTCCCATGCCCGCTCCCTGCCCGCGTGGGCCCGGCCGCTCCGAACCCCTTCTCGTCGACGCTACGAGCCGGCACTGCAATCCGGGTCAATCTGAACCTCTACCTGAGGTTCATGGCGGGAGGACACGTACGCCCTCGGTTCGAAGAGGCCGGGCCCTCCAGCACCTTCGATCCGGACTGCAGGAAAGGCGCTCGCCAAGCAACGGCACAGTCTCCGTCCTGTGTGTGACCGCGGTCTTACTGGTCCTGTCATCACCTTCAGCAGCCACTGCTGCTCTTCGGGCGGCCGCTGCTGGTATCAGGGGCTTCGGGATCGGGCACGTGGACCGGTGCCGGTGCGGGTGTCTCGCGGGCCGTGGACGTGCGTGACGATCACCCGCGGCACCCCGCCCGTCTTCGTCAGCAGCGTGCGGAAGAAGCGCCTGGCCGCAGCCGTGTCCCGGCGGCTCTGCACCAGGATGTCCAGCACGTCGCCGTCCTGGTCGACAGCCCGCCACAGGTATTTCTGCTCACCGTTGATCTTGATGAAGACCTCGTCCAGATACCACGTGTCGCCGGGCTGGGGCCGCCGGCGGCGCAGTCCGTTGGCGTACTGCTGACCGAACTTCAGACACCAGCGGCGGACCGTCTCGTACGAGACGATCACGCCACGCTCCAGCTCCTCGACCTCACGGAAACTGAGCGGGAACCGGAAGTACAGCCACACGCAGTGCGAGATCACCTCGACCGGATACCGGTGCCCCTTGTACGACGGCGACATGCCCTCCACGGACAACCCCCTCCACCATGATCAGCCCGAGGATCCTCCCACCCTGTCAGCCAACGTGACAGCGCCTGGCGAACGCTTGGGTCACGGTCAGGTAGGCCAGTCGCAGCAGCACGACCGGCCATCGTGTCGGGGCAATCACCAGCTACGCGAGATCACCGACCACCTCGGCTACGAGAAGCACGATCCGGCCGGGAAGAACAACGGGAACAGCCGCAACGGCACCCGCGCGAAGACTGTGTTGACTGATGTTGCGGCGTGAGACCTGCATGACAACAATGGCTGTTGGCGGCGGCTGAACCGGGTTAAGGCGTCGCCGAGAATGACGCTGCGGCCCGTGTCAGCCATCGACCTCACCGGGGACTGTTGCCGGACCGCTGGTCACCTGCGCGAGGCCTACGGCCGGGTGAGCCGCATCGCCCGTACCCTTGGCCGTACCGACATCGGGCTACCGCCCGGTGAGGCGGCATCATATGGCGGGTGCCGAAGACTGGAGGCAAGGTCTCATGCTGATCGCTCAGCGTCCCACTCTCACCGAAGAGATCGTGGACGCGTACCGCTCCCGGTTCGTGATCGAGCCGCTGGAGCCGGGCTTCGGCTACACCCTCGGCAACTCCCTGCGGCGCACCCTCCTCTCCTCGATCCCCGGCGCCGCCGTCACCAGCATCCGGATCGACGGCGTGCTGCACGAGTTCACCACCGTGCCGGGCGTCAAACAGGACGTCACCGACCTCATCCTCAACATCAAGCAGCTCGTCGTCTCCTCCGAACACGACGAGCCGGTCGTGATGTACCTGCGCAAGCAAGGGCCCGGCGTGGTCACCGCGGCCGGCATCGCCCCGCCGGCCGGCGTCGAGGTGCACAACCCCGACCTGGTGCTGGCCTCGCTGAACGCCAAGGGCAAGCTCGAGATGGAGCTGACGGTCGAGCGCGGCCGCGGCTACGTCTCCGCCGTCCAGAACAAGCAGCAGGGCCAGGAGATCGGCCGGATCCCGGTCGACTCGATCTACAGCCCGGTGCTCAGGGTCACCTACAAGGTCGAGGCGACCCGCGTCGAGCAGCGCACGGACTTCGACAAGCTGATCGTCGACGTCGAGACCAAGTCCGCGATGCGTCCGCGTGACGCGGTGGCCTCGGCGGGCAAGACGCTGGTCGAGTTGTTCGGCCTGGCCCGCGGGCTGAATGTCGAAGCCGAGGGCATCGAGGTGGGCCCGTCGTCGACGGATGCCGCGCTGGCGGCCGACCTGGCGATCCCGATCGAGGAGCTGGAGCTCACCGTCCGTTCCTACAACTGCCTGAAGCGAGAGGGCATCCACTCCGTGGGTGAGCTCGTGGCGCGCAGCGAGGCGGACCTGCTCGACATCCGCAACTTCGGTGCGAAGTCGATCGACGAGGTCAAGGAGAAGCTGGCCGGTATGGGCCTGGCGTTCAAGGACAGCCCGCCCGGATTCGACCCGACCGCTGCGGCCGCCGCCTTCGGCGCAGGCAACGACACGGGCTTCGCCGAGACCGAGCGGTACTGAACCGCTCCGACGGCATCGTCACGCCGCTCATTCTTGGGACGGCCGTGATCAGCGTCCCGCTATCCCGTTCGGCCGTATCTCGGCCGATCCTCTTACACCACGTCCGCTGCGGCCAGGGCCTCGCGGGCACTTTCCGGCACCTCGGGGTGGGTGCGGAAGGGCTGCGCAGTGTTCAGCTGCGGTGATGTCCCACAAACCGGAGCCGGTGGCGGTCGACCGGCCTGGTTCGCGGCCCGGAATCGCGGTTGCCGACCAGATCGCTCCGTTACGGGCAGGCACTCGGCGAGCAGGTCGACGACGTCGTGCCAGGCTCGCTGCGCGTGCCGTGGGTGGTAGCCGACGCCGGGGGGTACGGTCTGGTCGACCGGCGGGTGGTGGAAGGCGTGCAAGGCGCCGCCGTAGACCACGAGGCGCCAGTCGACGCCCGCGGCCTGCATCTCGGCGGTGAACGCGTCCCGTTGCGCGGGCGGCATGATCGGGTCTTCCGACCCGACCCCGGCCCACACCGGGCAGCGAATGCGCGCCGCCTCGCCCGGTCGGCCTGCGGTCAGTGCGTTGACTGTCCCGATCGCGCGCAGGTTGACGCCGTCGCGCCCGAGTTCCAGCACGATTGCGCCCCCGGTGCCGTAGCCGACGGCGGCGATCCGGTCGGGGTCGGTCCGCGGTTCGGCGCGCAACACGTTGAGCGCCGCGTGGCCGATGCTCCGCATCCGGTCGGGGTCGGCGAGCAGCGGCATGCAACGGGCCAGCATCTCCTCGGGGTCGGTGAACCAGCGCCCGCCGTGGAGGTCGAAGGCCAGCGCCACGTATCCCAGCTCAGCCAGGGTATCGGCTCGGCGGCGCTCGACGTCGCTGAGCCCCGGCCCCTCGGGCCCGACCAGGACCGCGGGCCGGCGGTCGACACCGGCCGGGAGCGCGAGGTGCCCGATCATCGTTAGGCCGTCGGCCGGTTACTCGACCGTGCGCGTTGTAACCGTCGTCATGAGACTGGACGGTAGTGATCGTCGAGCCCGGTCGGGCCGGTGTTCACCGCTGGCAGACATGACGGGTAGCGGTAGCTATACGAGAACACGGCCGTGACGGCGTCGATGCTGCGTCACCGATCGCCTGGCCCCGTAGCCAGCGCTTTTGTCCTCGCTCACCCGGGCTCTGATGACGACGCAGACGGCGGAGCGCATCCCCGGCGGTGGGCGGTGCTGTCCATCGCCGTGAACATCAGCTCGGCGCCGACCCCCGAAGTGCCTCCCGAACTGCTGTAGAAACGCTGCTCTTCGACGTGTACAGAGCCAGCTGCGGTCAGGGTCTCGGCGCTGATGCGGGTGTGGATGTCCTCGATGAGCTGCTGAACCGGTTCGGTGGCCAGAGCCCAGAGGGCCTGGACGCTGGCCGGTGGGCGGAAGACGAGGTCGATCCCGGACCACTTCTGTATCCGGTAGCCGAGGCGGGCCGCCCGCGCAGCCGCTGCGGGACTGTCACCGGCGGCGAGGCGTTCCTCGACGATGCGATCCGCGTCCGGGTGAAGGCCCTCGCCGAACAGGTTCCGCATCTGCCCCTCGGTGACCCGGGCGCCGGCCGTCAGGCCGACCGCGGGCAGGGCGCGGCCCATCCATACCCCCGGCGGGACGCCAGCCTCTTCCTGCGCCTGGTCCAGGCCCTTCCCTCGGGGCCGACGGCCGTCCCCGACCGCGACCTGGCGCAGGTAGTACCGGTACGCCGAGCCCGTGCTCACTTGCTTGAACGTCACCACGCAACCCAGCCCAGCACCTTAAAAGTGCTGTTCAAGGTCTTGTTTCGGGTGCTCCCGCCCGGTGGGAGGGAAACGTCGACAAGGTGCGGGAGCGTCCCGTGTCGCGGGTGGGCCGGTACCCTACTTCCCATCCAGACGGGTGTTAGACGACTCTCAGCGTGGTGATGAAGCGGGGTGACGGCGACACTCCCGTTGCACATGGGCTGTGGTCGTTTCTGGGTCCTGGCTGGCTCTTCGTGTGCGACGACACGGTGACCATGAGCGAGTCGTAGAGCCGTTGTTCGCTCAGAAGGCCTCGACGTGAGGACGTACCGACGGCAACTGCCACAGTTCCAAAGCTCCGCTGATCAGGTCGGCGAGGAACTGAACCGCGCCTCCCGTGTAATGCCACCAGCCGCCATTGCGTGAGGCCACGGTGACAGTCCACTCGTCAGGACCAGACCCTGTGGTGCTCCAGAGGAAGTAGTCGCCCTGGTTCGACGTGGCCCAGGGCAGCAGGCCCCCGGGGGCAGGAAAGGGGTGCAGAGGAATGGACATCTCTGCATCCGCACACCATTCAGCGAGGATCTCAAGGTCTTCGGGGTCCTCTGCCCATGCCCTCTCCCGCCCGGGGTTCGGGAAGCCGACGCACAGGAAGTCACCGATGGCCAGGGACGGGTAGCTGTTGGCAAGCAGTTTGTAGTCGGAAGGCAGCTCCGTGTTCAGGCATTCCTCGACTCGTGCCCAGTCGATGCCGGCTGGAGCCGTGCGTCGGTGGAGGGCGAGGCCGGGGAGGGACTGCTCCAAAGCCGTGACCGCCGAAGCTGGATCAGTCAGTCGCTGACGAGGTACTTGAGTGCCGATGAGAGCGTCCATCGGGACAGCGTGCCAGAGCAAGGTTCACGAGCCTTTCACTGACCTCCTACGCCCGTCACGAACGACGCCTTGAGCAACATGATCCTTTGGCGTTTGGGCAGGCTGGCGGTACTTCGTCCGTGCTCGGAGCCGAGCACGTCGTGGGCTGCGGAGGCTGTCGGGTGCTGATCGTGGACTCGGACGTGCTGCTGGTGGAACGGCAGCTGCGGGACGGTCGGCTGACGTGTCCTTCATGCGACGCGGTCCTGGCACCGTGGGGGCATGGTCGGGCCCGGGTGATCCGAGGTGATTTGGGGTCCCGGTTGTTTCTGCGGCCGCGCCGTTCGCGTTGTTCGGGCTGCGGTGTCACGCACGTGCTGCTGGCGGAAGTGTTCTGGCCGCGGCGGGCGGATGCGGCCGAGGTGATCGGGGCTGGGCTGGAGATAGCCGCGTTGGGCATGGGGCACCGCCGGGTCGCGGCTGTCCTTGGTCTGGCGGAGGGCACGGTTCGTGGCTGGCTGCGGACGTTCGCCGGGCGGGTCATTGATCACTGAATCCACTGGTATGCCGGGGGTTCCGCACCGGTGGCACGTTGGTGCTCAGCACGCGCCGACCCACTCACTCCTCGTCACGGTCCGAGAAGATCTGGCGCGGTCGGGGGTGGGGCTGTCCCGCGATCGGTCGGCGCCGCGGGGTGTGCCTGCCTCGTGCTGTGAGGCAGGCACACCCCCCGCGTTCAAGCGCGGTGCTACGCGGCGGAGGAGGGAAGCTGCTTCATCTCGTCGACAGCCTGTCGCACGGTGATGGCCGAGGTGAAGAGGATGGTGCCGGGCTTGATCTTGCCGGAGTCGCCGCCGTGGGGGCGAACCTGGATGGTGCGCTCGCCCAGGTAGGTGTAGCTCTTGGCGTCGAAGATCCATTCGGTGCGGGCGCCGGAGGTTTCGTCGAGCCGCGCGACGGCCACGCCGTGGCGGCCGGCCGCGTCCACGGCGTCCTTGACCAGGACCACGCCGGGAATCTTGGCCGCGGCCTTGAACAGGGCGACGCTGAGGTCGGCGGGAGGCATGGATTCGTTCAGGAGGTCCCCGATGGTGGTGAAGGCCTGCTGGTCGGGGCTGTTGCCCTGTCCCTTGGTCTCCTTGTAGATCTTCGCCAGGAGTGCGTCCGGGTCGGTGGTCAGGGTGGCGAGATAGTCGTAGGACGGGCCGCCCAGCCGTGCGGGTTCGATCTCGCCCTTCTCGTTGATGTGGTCGATGGTCTCGCCGCCGGGCGGGGAGACGGCCGGGTCGATGAGCCAGCCCTTCGCACCGTCGGTCGAGCTCCAGGTCTGTCGGCGGTGGATGCGATCGCCGACCACGGTGGTCTTGTCGCCGACCGTCTTCTCGTACGTGGTGCCGACCTGGCTCTCGATGTAGACGTACTGCCCCGCCTGCACGGTGGGCGCCGGGTTCTTCGCCGCTGTCAGCGAGATCTGGTTGAGCAGCTGTGGCACACCCTGGGCGGTACCCGCACCGACCTGTGAGGTGAGCGCCGGCCCGGCAAGCGGGGATTCGTTGCCGCCGCCGGAACCGGCGAAGACGAGGACACCGGCAGCGATCACCGCCAGCGAGCAGGCGGCGGCCGGGATGACGATCAGGGGCCGCATGAACCCGCGGCGCCGCGCGGGCGCCGAGGGAGCGGGTGCGGTGGCCGGGGCGGCCGGCTGGGTGTCCTGGTCGATGAAGTTCATCAGTTCTTCCCTGTGGAAGGCGTGGCGGCCCGCGGGAAAGTCGGCTTCGTCGAGGGAGACCAGACGTGCGGTCTCCTGCCATTCATCAGGCGTAAGACGGGACTGGCTCATGTTCACCGAGTTCCTTCCTGGACGGGCCGGGCCGCGATGTTGCGGTCTCCTCTTACCTGTCGATCCGCAGGCCGGGGTTCCCGGAAATCTGCCTGCATTTCCGTATCCGCGAGTTTGCGTAGCTTGGTCCGGGCCCGTGAGAGACGGGAGCGGACCGTTCCCACAGGGACGCCCAGGACCTGGGCGGTGGTGGCGTAGTCCAGACCCTGCCACAGGCACAGGCTGAGCACTTCGCGCTCGGTGCGCCGCAACCCGGCCAGAGCGGTGGCGGTGGCGGCCAGGCGCCGGCGGTCGTCGATCCGGCCGGCGACCTCGTCGGCGTGATCGGCCACAGCGGTCTCGGCTCGGGCGGCGGCGAGAGCGGCCGCCTTGAAGCGACGGTTGCTGCGCGACTGGGCACGGACCAGGTTGGTGGCGATGCCCAGGAGCCAGGGGCGCAGGCTGCCGCCGTCGGCGTCGACCCGCTGATGGCCCCGCCATGCCTCCATAAACGTCGCGGACACCGCGTCCTCGGCCGCTGCCCAGTCCGCGGTCAGCCGAAAGGCGTGGTTGTAGAGGATTCGCGCGTACTCGTCGAAGAGTTCCGCGAAGACCTGCGGATCCCCTGCACGAATACGGGCTCGCATAGTTGTCGTCACATCAGTCAGCTGTCGATTCCGAGCACGGGGTTCCCGAGACGTGAGTCACAGTCGCACGACCAGGTGACCGGCAGAGCTCCGGTGCCGCAGGGAAGTTCACGCCGGGCGCCCGGTCTCGGGGAGCGGACTGTGCCCTTCGGACCAGTCGTTGACCCAACCGCAACCCGCGCACGCGTACCGGCCATCGAGACCCGCGATCTCTGTCCCGCACTGAGCGCACCCTATATAACCTCAAGAACTGGCGCACACTCACCAAACTCCGCACCGACCCCGCCGCGCCACCCAGCTCCTGCGCGCACTGCTCGTCCTGACGAACCTCGAAGTCCACCGCTGACAGCCGACAGATGACCTTCAGCGCAGACTGCCGCCCACGACCAGCAAGAGCACCCCGACCGAACCTCACGGAAGAGACGCTGACCAGCGACTTTCAAGATGGCGCACCCTCACTGGATCAGCTCGATGTGCGGATGATCCGGGGATGCCGGGCAGACGTAGAGTTGCTGATCGTAGCCTCGGGCGAGGTCGATCATGGTGAAGTTCGCCGGAGGGGTGCCGGGGAGGAGCGGCGTGGGGTTGGCCTGGTCCTCTTCGGGGGCCCAACTGTCGCTGCCGGCGTTCCATTCGGTGGTGGCGATGGTCAGCAGCGGGTCCGCCTCGGTGCCGCATTCGGGGCAGAGCCGGGGCATAGGGTCGGTGAGGCCCCAGCGGGTCCAGCCACCGACCTTCCAGCCGGGAGCGTGGGACAGCTTGTCCCAGTAGAACTCGTCCGGGGCGGCCGCGTACGCGCTGTCCACCGCTGATCCGGCCGCCTCCCACCTGCTCAGGTCCCCCAGCTGCTGCTGCAGCTCCTTGCTCAACTCCATGAGGTTGGGGTACTCGGTGACCTGCTCCGGCGCGAACAGGCACGGCTCCGGCAGATAGCCGGGGAACTGGACCGCAGGCGGCTCGGGCGGTGCGTCGAGTACGTCCGTGACCGTGGCGGCGGACCGCCAGTACAGCGCGGTCCTGGGGTGCGCCGGGTGGTCGAAGGGGCACCACAGCACCTGCAGCAGATCGGCCCCGGTCTGCCCGGGCGGGCGCAATAGGGGGATGTCGCGTACGTAGAGCTGTGCCACGGGCAGCATGGCGACCGGACCTTCGGGCCACGGGCGGCCGGCGTTGATCCGCTTCTCGGTTGCCAGCTCCTCGGGTGTGGCCCCGGACGCCTGAGGATCGCGGCGCTGCCTGCTTGCCGCTGCCGCCCGGTTACGACGCAACAACCGCACGTCCTCCGGCGAGAGGGCCGCATTCACCCGGTCCCACACGTGCGGCCCTTCGCAGTACGGCCACGGCTCGTCGGCGGGCCACAGCAGCGGCCCGCCGACGGAACTGTCGTGCGTCGACGGCGAACCGGGGCGGGGATGCAACCGGGTCGCCGTGCGTGCCAGCGGGGCCAGTTGAGGGAAGAACGCGGTCACGTCGAGCGGCCGCGGCGGGGTGGTACGACTCATTCTGGCTCCCGATGGCACGAACTGGCTGAGATCAGTTTCCGAGGTTGAGCAGCCCAGTGTTCGCTTGGGTGTTGGGGACGTAGACGTTGGGGAACAGCACCTCAGTCGTTCCGTCCACCCGTTCGATATTAGCGCTCATCGTGACTCCCACAGGAATCGTGCTGGTGGCGTCCCGGTAGACGGGCGTCACCTGGTAGAAGATCGCGTCATTCGCCCCGAAGCTCTGCTCTGCCACCATCTTCTGAGCCGCGAACTCGTAGGTCCGCATGCTGGGCGTACCGGTGTTCATCCCCACCTGCCAGCAAGGAACGAGGTTGGTCTGACCACCGTCCTTAATCATGCCCTTTCCGCCGAGGATGTTCGCGACCAGGTGACACCGGGCTTGCCCGACTACGGGCGGGTTCTGATTGGCGAACAGCTGCGCGTCCTGCCAGCCTGTGATGTCTCCCTTGGCGCCGCTGCCATCGTCGAGCTTCTTCCCCAGGCAGGCCTGGGCCATGGTCGGCCGAGTGCCGGCCGGGCCGGGCGGGGTGGTGGTCTTGTTGGTGTGGGCGACCGGTTCGGTGGTGTTCCTGATCCACCCGTCGCCGGAAGGAAGCGAACCGGCCGGCGCGCTCTCCAGGCAGCGGGCCTGCGGGCCGGCGGTCGGCGTCGTGAACTCCACCTCGAACTGCTCGGCGTCAAGCACCCGCTGGTTCTCGAAGCCCTCGGAGAGCTTCCCGTCGGCGAACTGCTTGTCGGCAAGCGGGACATGGGCACGCACACAAGGGCTGGCGGGATCCAGCTCCAAACTGTTGCCCAGCACGTAGGTGTCCCATCCACCATTGCCGAAATTGGGAATCACCTCGGCGCACCGAGCGCCGTCGGTCCCTCCTTCCCGAGTCTCCGCGAAGGGGAATTCGCCACAGCTGTCGGTCGGAACGAGCTCAGTCAGGTCCTGGAAAGGCTCCGAACTCCCGCTTCCGCACGTGCGACCCGTGCGGTCAGCCGTGCCGCTCTTCTCCCTGGTCAGCGGCTTCTTCTGCCCCCAGCCGTCGGCGAGATTCTGCTGGGCCCACTGATAGGCGGCCACCGCGGCACCCTTGTCGGAGCCCTGGGTACTCATCGGCACGACGGCCATGACCGTGGGGATGACGCAGCCCGGCGACGGGGTGCCCGTGACATCCCGGACGGCGTCGTCACAGCGGATCTTGCGGGGGTTGTCCCACGAGGCGTTCGGATCGACGGCCGTGGCACCCGGGGAGGTCACGTACATCTTGTACGAGGTGGTGAACTCCACGCCGGTGTTGGCGGCGGGGGTCGAGGAGTAGGCGACGGAGCCGCTGACGGACTGGCCCACGGTCAGGTCACCGCCGTACCAGGGCGCGGTCTTCGTCGTCGTGCAGCCGGTCGTGCAGGAGGCGCGGAACTTGGCGTTGAGGGCGGTGACATCGCCGCTCGCACTCGTCATCTTCACGGTGATCTGCTCGTTCCAGGCTGTGCCCTTCGCGGGAAGGGTCGCGCTGGCCGAGACCTGCAGGGTGCCGCGTCCGATCTCCTTGCCGTTGCTGTCGCGCAGGATGTAGAGGACGTTCACCCCCGTCACGCAGTACTCGAAGCGCTTGTAGGTGTAGGCGCCGGGGTTGGTGATGTCGCAGCTGCCGGTGTCGGCGGCCGCGACTGCGGCCCGGCTCTGCTGTGGTGTCGCGGTGGCAGGGCTCGTGCTCACACACGCCTCGGCGGCGCCTGCCTGGCGTTCCTTCGAGCCTGTCTGCGTGGGCTCGCAGTGCTCCCCGGACTCCGCCCGGAACGCGGCGGTCTCGGTGAGGGGCGCGGTGGCCGGCAGGTCCGCCGAGTCGAGCCTGCCCACCCGCTGCGGCTTCTCTTCGGCCCCCTGCTGCGCCGGGCTCATGCCGGTCGTGGTGAGCCCCAGCGTCACCACGGTCAGCAGGGCCAGTACGGTCGACCGGGCACGTCTTCGTCCGGGCCGTCCAGGTCGTATCGCATGCATGATCGTCATACCTCTCCTTTTGGCGTGGGTGCCCCGATGGCTTCGGGTAAGGGGCAATGGGGGGCACCGGCACAGCGGTGCCCTCGGACAGCGGACAACTGCCGGACATCCAGGGGATCCGGGCCGGTACGGTCAGCAGTTCGCCCGCGTGAGAGTCGTTCTCGTGCGGTGGGGACCGGCCGGGCCACCGGGCTCGCCGGCGCCGGGATCGTCCGGGCTCGGGCCGAGGCCGTTCGGGTCGGCCGGGTCGCCGAGCGTTGCGACGCAGGTCAGAAGATGGACGACAGGACCTTGGTGGCCCCCGATACGACGTCCTCGCCGACGTCGGCGATCTTGCCGACGACGGGCTTGATGAGCTTGCCGCCGAGCGCCTTGTCCGCGGCACCGATCCACTTGGACTGGCCGAAGGTGACCAGGCTCAGGCCGGTGCCGATGGCGGAGTCGATGAACTCGCCACTGGAGAAGCCGTGTTCGATGCCGGTGAAAAGGGTGCCGAGGCCGCCGGCGCCCATCGAGACCGCGGCGAAGAAGCCGGCGGCCGCGGCCGCCGGGGGGAACACGAAGGCGGCGAGGGCGCAGCCCGCAGCCAGGAACCCGGCGCCGACACTGATCGCGTTGAACGCGTCGGCGTAGAAGCCGGCGTCGTTCCACCACTCGTCGGCGTCCGCGCTGGTGCCATTGGGGTTGATCTGGTCGTTGGTGTCCTTGTCGGCCGGGTCGATCTTGGCCTCCCGCTCACGGCGGGCCTTCTCGGCAGCCGCCTTGGCAGCCGCCTTGACCTCGGCCTCACGCTTGGCCGCAGCGATCTGCCTGGCCTCGGTGGCCGCAGCCGCCGCCGTCGCCGCGTCCTTGCCCGCCGCGATCGAGGAAGCGCGGGCGTCGGCGGCCGAAGCCTGGGCGCTGTACGACGACTTGAGGGCGGCGCGGGCGGAGTCCATCGCCTTGTTCGCCGAGTAGTTCGCGGAGCGGGCGGCACCACGGGCGGTCGACGCCGCCGTGCTCGCCTTGTTCGCGGACGCCTTGGCGTCGGCCGCGGACTTGTCGGCCGCGTCCGCGTTCCGCCTGGCCTCGTCGGCGTAGTCGTCGGCCTTGGCCGCGGAGTCAAGTGCCTTGGCCGCCCACTCCTTGGCCTCGGCGGCGGCGCTACGGGCGTCGGCGCCGGCCTTCGATGCCAGGGCGGCGTTCTCCTGCGCCTTCTCGGCGATCTTCGCCGCAGCCGCGATGGAGCCGCGGATCGCGGCGACATGGGTGGCGGTGTCGTGGTCGAGCTGGGCCGTCCGGAACTGCACCAGGGAGACGAAGTTGCGGCGCATCCAGGTGGGCCCCTCCATGGCCACCTCGGCGTACGCCTTGGTGAAGGCGCCCCCGGTGTTCATCAGCGTGACGGTGCGGACCGCGTCGTCCTCCCGTATCGCCTCGGGGTAGTCGTGGTCGAAAAAGTTCTGCAGCGATTCGGTGGTGTTGAGGTCGAGTGCCTTGTTCGCCGCGGCGGTGACGGCCTTGCCGGGGTTCGAGGCCAGGATGCGACCGATCGCCACCCGGTTGTCCTCGTCGGAGGCCTTCTTCATGCCGCTGGTGAGGAAGTCGCCGACCGCCTTGGAATCGGGGCTCTCCAGGGCACCCTGGGCCGCTTCGGCGATCTTGGGGCCGGCGATCGTGGCCACGTGGAGCGTGGTCTCCCGGTCGTCCTGTCCCTGGGCCAGGAGCCGGTCGAGGTCGATCCAGGCGTACACGTCGTCGTCCGTGCCGGAGAGCGCGAACTGGGCCGCCTGCCGGGTCCAGGCACCCCTGGAGCTGAGCAGGGCGATGGCCGCCTTGCGGCCCTGGACCGCCGCGACCGCCATGTCGTTCGCGGCCAGCGCCTGCTCGGCCTTGGTGATCAGGTCCTTGGTCGCCTGATCGGTCTGCTGGGCCTGGGCGACCTTGTTCCCGTACGCGGTCAGCTCCTTCGTCTCGATCTCGGCGAGCAGCCTGACCTCCTCGATGGCCTGCAGCTTGTCCTGCTCAAGGGTTTCCGCCTCGGCGTTCCGCGCGTTCTGCTCCACCAGGAGGGCGTCCGAGACGGCCTTGGTGGCCGTGTTGGCGGCCAGCACGGCCGCCGCCGCGTGGGCGGTGGACCTGTTGGCGTAGTCGACGGCCTTGCCCGCGTACTTCACGGCCTCCTCGGCGGCGGCCGCCGCCTTGTCGGCGTGGTCCGCCGCGGAGTTGGCGGCGTCCCGGGCGGTGCGGGCGGCCGCGGCCGCGGTGGTGGCGAGGGTCTGGGCGGTGGAGGCGGCATTGGTGGCCCGGTTCGCGGCGCTGGACGCGATCGCGGCCTGGCGCTTGGCCTCCGCGGCCTCCGACTGTGCGGCGCCGGCGGCGTCGCCGGCCTGGGCGGCGGCGTTCGCGGCGGCGGCCGCGTTGCGTGCGGCGGAGGCCGCGGCGGAACCGGCGGCGGCGGCCTTGGTTCCGGCGACGGCGGCCTGGTCGGCCGCCTTGGCCGCGGTACGCGCCTTGGCCGCGGCGTTGCGGGCGGCGACCGCCGCGTTCTTGGCGGCCTCGGCCTTGCCAGCGTCCTTGGAGGCACCGATCGCGGCGTGGAAGGCGCGGGCCGCGGCGCTGCCGGCGTTCGCGGCGGCCTGGGCGGCGCCGGTGGCGGCCCAGGAGGCGCGGCGGGACGCCGACACAGCGGCGTTCGAGGCGTTGATGGCGTTACGGGCGGCATCCGCCGCGCCCTTCGCGGCGCCCGCCGCCTTGCGGGCCGCCGCCCCGGACTTCTGTACATCCTCCTTGGCAGCGGCTGCCTCGGCGGCGGCCTTCTCCGCCGCCTCCTTTGCCTTCTCCGCGGCGGTCTGGGCGCGCGCGGAGGCCTCGACGGCCAGGTTCGTCTGGCGCTCGGCGCGCTTGCCCTCCCGCTCGACGACGGCGACGAGCTCTTCGATCGTCGCCGACTCCTGGTCCCGGGCACGGGCGATGTGCTGCCCGGTCTCGAGGAACCACTCCACGTCGGACGCGGTGCCGCTGAGGGCACGGTCGGCGTACTTCTGCACCTCCGGGCCGGCCTGCATCAGCATGGTGGTGACCTGGACCCGGGCGTCCTCCAGGCGTGCGTCGTACTGGGTGTCGGTGAGGAACGCGGTCAGGGTCGGCTGGGTGTCGGCGTTCAGGGCGGCGGTGGCGTCTCGCTGGACCGCCTTGTCGCCGGTGCCCGACACGATGGTGGTGGCCACCCGGAGGTCCTCGAGGATGGCGGGTTTGAAGCCGTCCCTCAGGAAGTCGGCGATGGCGGCGTCACCGTTGTCGAGGGCGGCGACCGCCTCACGGCGCAAGCCCTTGCCCGCGCGGTCCAGGCTCCTGACGATGGCGACGCGGTTGTCCTGCACGGTCTGGTTCGGCAGCGTTTCGGCCAGGAAGGTCTGGATCTCGCTGTCGGAGCCGAACAGGGCCTCGGCGGCTGCGGCCTTGACGCCTCTTCCGCCCGATATCCAGGCTTTGACCACCTTCGCCCGCTCGGTGTCCGGCAGCGGGACCGGATCCGGCGCCGTGCCCTCCGCCGCGGCGGCGACCGGGGCGAGGAGCACCGAGGGCGTGGACGCTACGGCGGTGGCGGCGGCGAGCGCACCAAGCACGCGGCGCCGGCTCCAGAAAATTGTCTGCATAAGAGAGTTGTCCTCGTGTGAGCTGTTGACAGGACATGTCGGATCTCACTGGCAGGGCGGTTTCCGACGTGCCCGCGGGATGGAATGCCAATGGATGCGAAGTAGCGCGTAGGCGGCGCTTCTTGTAGTGCCGGACCATATCAACTGCTCATACAAGAGAGGCCAATTGGGGAGTCCGATCCTTCAACGCACGTTGGCGCTCCAGCTTCTGACTGTCCCTCAGGGATCATTTACATGTCCCTCACAATCTTC
This sequence comes from Streptomyces sp. NPDC005151, assembly GCF_053599875.1. NCBI lineage: Bacteria > Bacillati > Actinomycetota > Actinomycetes > Kitasatosporales > Streptomycetaceae > Streptomyces > Streptomyces sp. NPDC005151. The sequence goes on from NZ_JBSFYR010000053.1 coordinate 21,169, forward strand.
CGTACAACCTTTACGAAGTGTGACGGAGATCACGAATGATGCATAGAGATTGCCGCAGTATGCGTGGTTTTCTGCACTCGACCTGAGGGTCACTTCATGTTGGTATGGCGAAGCGGATGACGATCACCGGGACAGGGGGCCTCTCGCTTCGAGAGGTAAGGGAACTGCTTTCCAAGGGAGTTGGGGCATACCCGGCAGAGCGATGTCGATATCGCATTCCTGTGCACCCGAATTCGAGCCCGGTGATGAACATCCGGCCGTCAGCGACGAACTTGGGGATGCAATGAAGGAATACAGCAGAATGTCCGTGAAGCCGCAGCGCAAGCGGCTTGCGCGGCGCGCACTGGGCGCGGCCGCGGTCGGCGCCCTGGCTTGGATCACGGCGACCACGGGCATCCCCGGCGGGGCGTCGCAGCAGACGGGCCCCACCGCACTGGTCGCGGAGGGCGCCCCCGGTTACGCGGTGGAGGATTTCAACTACCCGCAGGCGGACAAGATCCTGGCCGAGAAGAACATCGTCCTCAAGCGCGGCGACGGGCACATCACCCTGGCCGACTGTGCGGGTGGCACCGGCCTCCTGGAGATCCTGGCCCGCGACAAGGCGGACAAGATCTGCTTCAAGGTGGTGGGCAACTCCGGCTGGCTGACCCTGGAGATCCCCGCGGTCTACGCGATCAAGGGCAACGACTACACGACCGCGGTCGACATGACCGTAGGTACCGAGGAGAAGTCGTTCGACATCACCAAGAACGCCTGGACCTCGGTGGGTGAGGCCGCGGACACAGAGGGCCGCGATCACATGCTCGTCGAGATCAGGTCCTCCAAGTAACCGCAGGTCAACACCGACATGCTCACCGCTCCGCGGTCCGGTGCCCACAGGACGCGCGGCCCTCGTGCTTAGGAATCCACGTTCATGTACCTCTTCAGACGCCCCCGTCTCTCCGCGTTGGCCGCTGCCCTGCTCGCGGCCCCCGTCGTGCTGAGCGCCGTTCCGGCCGCGGCCATGACCGGCCCCGCCCCCGCCACCGCACTCACCGGAGCCGACGCCCCGGCACAGCTGAACTACGTCGCGAAAATCAACGTCGGTGAACAGACCGCCTGCACCGGCACCCTCATCGACCCGCAGTGGGTCCTGACCGCGGCCACCTGCTTCGCCGCGGACGGCAAACCCCCCGCAGGCAAACCCGCCATCACCACCACCGTCACCATCGGCCGCACCGACCTGACCCAGACCAGCGGCAGCGTCCTGTCGGCCATCCGGCTCGTCCCACATGCCGACCGGGATCTGGTGCTCGTCAAACTCGCCGCCAGGATCACCGATCCGAGCATCACGCCCGTCCGGTTGGCGACCACGCCCGCCGCTGCGGGTGAGGAGCTGGTGAAGGCCGGATTCGGACGCACCAAGACCGAATGGGTGCCCGACAAGCTCCACACCGGCACGTTCACCGTCGCCTCCACCACGGACACGACAGTGGACCTCAACGGCTCCGACACCGCGACCGTCTGCAAGGGCGACGCCGGCGGTCCCGCCCTGCGCACCGTCAACGGCACTACGGAACTCGTCGCCATCAACTCCCGCTCCTGGCAAGGCGGATGTCTCGGCAACGATCCTGCCGAAACCCGTACTGGTGCCATCGACACCCGTGTTGATGACATCAGCGACTGGGTCGATCACGCCACCTCCCGCAATCCGGACGACCTCACCGGTGACGGCAAGGCCGACCTCGCGGCCGTCAAGGACGACGGCATTCTGTGGATCTACCCCGGCACCGGAAAGGCGAGCGGCAGCACCCTCGGCACCCGCTTCCAGGCCGGCACCGCGTCCTGGCAGAGCCAGGACGCCATCACCATCGGAGACCTCAACAACGACGGCATCGGTGACCTCCTGTCCCGTCAGGCATCCGACGGCACGTTGTGGGTCTACCCCGGCACCGGAAAGCCCGGCATGGACGCCCTCGGCACCCGCTTCCAGGTCGGCAGGAGCTGGCAGACCCAGGACGTCACCCGCACCGGGGACTTCAACAGTGACGGGCTCACCGATGTACTGACCCGTCAGGCATCCGACGGCACGTTGTGGGTCTACCCCGGCACCGGAAAGCCCGGCATGGACACCCTCGGCACCCGCTACCAGGCCGGCACCGCGTCCTGGCAGAGCCAGGACGCCATCACCACCGGCGACCTCAACAACGACGGGCGCACTGATGTGTTGTCCCGTCAGGCATCCGACGGCACGTTGTGGGTCTACCCCGGCACCGGAAAGCCCGGCATGAACACCCTCGGCACCCGCTACCAGGCCGGCAGGAGCTGGCAGACCCAGAACGTCACCCGCACCGGGGACTTCAACAGTGACGGGCTCACCGATGTACTGACCCGTCAGGCATCCGACGGCACGTTGTGGGTCTACCCCGGCACCGGAAAGCCCGGCATGGACACCCTCGGCACCCGCTACCAGGCCGGCACCGGCTGGGGACCCTACCGCATCATCTGAGCGGCGGGGATGATCTCCGATTCTTCCCCGCACCCCTCTCAAGGGTGCGGGGGAGATCCCTGAACCATCGGCAGTACCGGCACCGATCAGTACCCCGGCCGCGACATCACTGGCGACAACAAGGCCGACTGTCAGCGTACGGACTTAGCTTGACTCTGTCGGGGATCTTGGAGTTTCGCGGTGCGGCAGCATGATCAACGGGCATGCTCGGGTCGTTCCGATGACCGATGCAGCTGTCGAGGTGCCCGTTGTCCCTCCGCCCCCGTTCCGGTGAGCAAGTCCCGCCTCTGACCGCGCGGATCGCGCGGGCGAGCAACCCGGACGGCACGACGGCAATATGGGTGCGCGACCGGCTCGATGGGCTGTGGTGCGACGAGGACTTCACCGACTGGTACCCTGTGGGGCTCAAATACAGGATTCGGCTGCTGATCTGCGAGTTCGTAGCGGTATCAACTGGAGATCTGATACTCGTTGATGAGTCCGCCGAGGACCGCTCTGCGGTGGACGCGGTGCTCGGCGATGTCGATGGGGCGTGGTGGTCCGGCTTCCGCTTGTGATGGACAGAGTTGGCGCAGGGCGCGATGTGGCCTTTGCCCGTTGTAGTGCTCCAGGTAGCTGGTGAGGGTTCGGCGCAGGTGCCGTTCGTTGAGGATGAGCGTCCGGTCGAGGAGTTCGCGGCGTAGCGTGCCGATGAACCGTTCGCAGTGTGCGTTCGCTTTCGGGGCTTGGGGCGGGCGCTTCAGGACGCGCAGGCCGCCGTCGGCGAAGACGGCGTCGAAGGCGTCGGTGAACTGGCTGCCGCGGTCGCGGATCAGGAACGTGTGGCCCTCGGTGTCGGTGTTCATGAGGAAGTTGCGGGCGGCCTGGATGGTCCAAGGGCCGCTGGGGTTGGCGGTGATGCCGAGCAGGTGGGCACGGCGGCTGCGGTGTTCGAGCATGACCAGGGCGTATATGCGTGTGAGGTTGATGGTGTCGACGTGCAGGAAGTCGACGGCGACGATGTGCTGCGCTTGGGCTGTGAGGAACTGCTTCCAGGTCGGTCCGGTACGGCGCGGGGCGGGGTCGATGCCGGCCTGGTTGAGGATCTTCCACACGGTGGAGGCGCCGGTGGCCCCATCCAGGGTTCTCGGCCGCCATGCGCAGGACCAGGGCTTTGACTGCGGGGGCCGTGGGCGGACGCCCGGGTCGCCGCCGTCGGGTGTAGTCCCACTTCTTCGCGACGAGTTTGCGGTGCCAGGCCAGCAGCGTGGCCGGGGTGACTGGGAAGACCTGGACCCAGCGGCGACGCGGTATCCCGTGTGAGAGCGCGGCGAACCACAGGCGGTCGGCTGGTTCGTAGCGCACGCGCGGAACCTGTCGGCGCAGGACCGCGTTCTCGTGCCGCAACACCAGCAACTCCGCCTCCTTGGAGACGTCACGCCGAAGCAGCAACACGGGCAGCGACAGCAGACGACGGGTGACGGCGTACACCGTGGACATCCTCACGGCAAAGGACTTCAATGCCAGAGGATGGTTCGTGTTCTTGAGCCCCACAGGGTGCGGAAGGGCTGCGCAGTGTTCAGCTGCGGTGATGTCCCACAAACCAGAGCCGGTGGCGGTCGACCGGCCTGGTTCGCGGCCCGGAATCGCGGTTGCCGACCAGATCACTCCGTTACGGGCAGGCACTCGGCGAGCAGGTCGACGACGTCGCGCCAGGCTCGCTGCGCGTGCCGTGGGTGGTAGCCGACGCCGGGGAGTACGGTCTGGTCAACCGGCGGGTGGTGGAAGGCGTGCAAGGCGCCGCCGTAGACCACGAGGCGCCAGTCGACGCCCGCGGCCTGCATCTCGGCGATGAACGCGTCCCGTTGCGCGGGCGGCATGATCGGGTCTTCCGACCCTGTGGGGCTCGTAAAGTCATCGCTGCTGGTCAGCGCCCGCCTCCAGGCTCGTCGGTGGGGACTTGTCATGCTGCCCTGATGATCGTGTCCCTGCTCTACCGCACCGCCCGCGCGCTGTTGTCCGTCCCCGCGGTCCTAGTGCGCCGAGATACCGCCAGGATGCCGAACTGCTGGCGCTGGGGCACGAGAACGCCATCCTGCGCAGGCATGTGAGGGGCAGGGTGCGCTATGAGCCGGCCGACCGATTCTGGCTCGCCGCCCTGACCTCGCTGATACCGCGTGGCCGCTGGGCCGCCGTCTTCCCCGCCACTCCGGGTACTTTGCTGGCCTGGCACCGCAAACTGATCGCCAGGAAGTGGGACTACTGCGCCCGCAGCTCCCGCATCGGACGGCCGCCGACGGCGGCCGCGCTCAAGAGTCTCGTGCTGCGCCTGGCTGATGAAAATCCCCACTGGGGCCACCGCCGCATCCAGGGCGAACTGGCCCGGCTCGGGCACCCCATGGCGGCCTCCACGGTCTGGGAGATCCTGCACGCAGCAGGCATCGACCCGGCCCCGCGCCGCTCCGGCTCCACCTGGCGCGGCTTCCTCACGGCGCAGGCTCAGGGGATCCTTGCCGCGGACTTCTTCCCTATCGACACGGCCTGGGGCAAGCGCCTGTACGCGATGGCGTTCATCGAGCACGGCACCCGGAGACTGCACATCACCAAGGTGACCGCGCACCCCACCGCGCAGTGGGCGGTACAACAGGCCCGGAACATCGCTGCCGACCTCGGCGAGCGGGGCGCCGGGCCACGGTTCCTGCTACGCGACCGCGACAGCAAGTACACCGACGCTTTCGGTGCCGTCTTCACCGCCGAGGACACGCAGGTGCTGCTCAGCGCGCCCCGGGCACCGCGCATGAACGCGCATTGCAAACGCGCGGCACCGTCCGCCGCGAGGCCCTCGACCACGTCCTGATCCTGGGCGAGAGCCACGCCAGGAAGGTCCTGACTGACTACCAGGACCACTACAACGGACACCGGCCGCACCGATCCCGGCAGCAGCTACCGCCCAGCGCGACCGAGCAGCCCGCAATCGTGCACGACCTCGACGACCGAAGCCTGCTCCGCACCAGGGTCCTCGGCGTCATCATCAACGAGTATCGATACGCCGCGTGACCTGCGACGACGGCTTTTCGAGCCCCACAGGGTTCGCTCGGGTGTCGGGACAGCAGACCCGCGAGAAGACGGGCGGCTGGGCCGATGCACGTCGCTCCGGCTCAGTCCACCGTCGGCGGCACGATCCTGTTTCCGCTGCTCCAGTAGGGCTGTAGGACACACCCACCCCTGGGGTTGGGCCGGCTGGCCCACCGTCCTTGGGGTCGCTGACCGCGATGACGGCCCAGAAGTCGCCTTCCCCGTCCATGACCCACGCTTCGATGGGGGCGGTGTAACCCGGGTACGGCCCAAACTGGGTTGCCTCCACCGTCCACCCCGGAGTCGCTGGAACAACCGTGACGACGCGGTTGTAGGGCAACCAGTTCCTTGAAGCCGTTTACTACGGTTCCGCTTGAAGTCGGACCCCATTCCGAACGAGTGAATCAGAGAGCGCAAAGAGCCTGACATCCGTCAGGATACTGAGTATGCGAATACATTGAAATGGAGATTTTTGACGATGTGTGAAGACTTAAGGAGCGAGCATGGCGGCGGCACAACAGGCCACTCCGATCACGCCTCAGGTGGCCATGACCCTGGCCGCGATCGCGGCAGCTGGAGCGACTCCGCGTCCGTCGGGGGAGACCCTGCAAGCCCAGACCGAGCGGATCAAACTCGGCATCACCCGGCATTTGTCCAACTCCCCCCTGACGAAAAGCTGGACACCGACGTGGCTCGCGCTGAGCCCGGAGAACGCGAACATGGCGTACATCGCCAAGAACAACGACGGCTCGAACCAGTTTGCCGTGGTCGTCCGCGGGACGATCGCCAGCGTGACCGACATTCTCGAAGACCTCGACGTCGGCACGGTGGTGCCGTTCACCGCCAGCGGGTCGAAGTCCCCCATCTCCGTGTCGAAGGGGGCGATGGACGCCTTCACTCAGGTCGTCGACATGCGTTCGCTCGGCACCGGCTCCAATCTCGTGCAGGCGCTCGCTGGCCTCTTGACGGGGGTGCCGCAGCCGACGGTCTACGTGATTGGTCACAGCCTGGGTGGTTGCATCGCGACCATGGTCGCGCTGTACCTGAAGGCGCAGACCTGGCAGAAAAGCCAACCGCAGTTCGGGGTGGTCACCTTCGCGGCACCCACCGCCGGTCTGGAGAGCTTCGCCGGCTACCTCACCTCCCAGTTCGGGAGCATGAACCAGCGCTACGTCAACGCCTACGACGTGGTGCCGCTGGCCTGGGCCGATCTCCCCACCGCGGAGAGCTGGTACCCGGATCCCGGACCAGCGGCGACCCTCGACGTGAAGGTGCTCCTCGGGGCGATCGCAACTCTGCGCGGGAACAATGTCTACGTCCAGCCGGGCACTGCCGTCAGCAAGAACACCGACTACATGATCCGCGACGACAATTTGGTCAAGGCCTCGGTTGAGGATTTCCTGGGCCAGGTCGCATTTCAGCACGCCAACTCCACCTACCTCAGACTGCTGGACGCGCCCGTCCTCTCCGGGCCGCCGGCGGTGACCAGCGTGATCCCCAGCTTCGGCGCATCGGGCACACAGGTCACTATCAAGGGCCGCGACTTTAGCAAGGATTGCGACGTCGACTTCGGCCCCATCCCGTGCCAGAAACCACCCACGTTCAACCCTGACGGCACCATCACTGCCGAGGTGCCCGACGGGACCGGCATCGTCAACGTGTATGTCACCAATCCCCTGGGCACCTCCCCGGCCGTCCCGCTCGGGCAGTTCGCCTACGGCGGGCCCGAACCCGTGGTGGTCACCGGCGTCACACCGGACAGGGGCAGGGCCAACGACTCGGTCACTATCTCCGGCGCGGGCTTCGCGAAAGGCGCCACCGTGTATTTCGGGAAGAACACCTCGCCATCCGTCCAGGTCGACTCGGACAAGATCGTCGCCAAAGCACCCCCGTCGGGCAAGCCTATGAGCACGACCGTGGACATCACCGTGACCGTGAACGGCTACTCGTCCCCCACCAGTCCAGCCGACGAGTTCACCTACACCGGGTGACACCGGAGTCGGTCAGCTCACTGGATGCGGACAGCGGTCGCCCCGCGGTCCGGGATTAAATCGCGTCCGTGAGCCCAGTGGCCCAAATGCCGCTTCGCCATCGAAGGGGCGCTGTCACGTTGTTGAGTGTGTGAGTGCCTGACGGTGTGTCGGGTGTGGTGGGGCCAGGTTCCGGCTCCGTGCTCAGGCCGTGGCAGGCAGGCCGGCGACGCCGGTGACCTGATCCCAGATGGCGAAGCGGGTGGTCATCTCGGCGCGGTATTCGGTGCCGGTCATCAGGTGGCGGCGTGGTCGGAAGTGGGGTGAGATGCCGCTGAACGCGGACAGGAACCGATGGGCTCCGCGGACGCTACGGAAGCCTTTCATCGCGCGTTCGCGCTGCCGGGTGGGCCGATGGGAGTTCTCGGCCCGGTTGTTCAGTCCCTTGTGGGAACGGTGCTCGACGGAGGGCATGACCTCGCGGTGGGCCGCGCCGTAGGAGCGGAGCTTGTCGGTGACCACCACCCGCGGCACCGAGCAGGTCTTCTTGAGCAGTGTGCGGAAGAAGCGCCGGGCCGCGGCCTTGTCCCTTCGGCCCTGGACCAGGATGTCGAGCACGTTGCCGTCGGCGTCGACGGCCCGCCACAGGTACTTCAGTTCGCCGTTGATCTTCACGAAGACCTCGTCCAGGTGCCACTTGTTGCCGGGCCGGGGCCGCCTCCGGCGCAGGCCGTTGGCGTAGGCCTGCCCGAACTTCGCACACCAGCGCCGGACCGTCTCGTGGGAGACGAGCACGCCGCGCTCGAGCATCGGCTCCTCGACCTCGCGGAACGACAGCGGGAAGCGGAAGTACAGCCACACGCAGTGCGCGATGATCTCCACCGGGTACCGGTGGCCCTTGTACAACGGCGGCGCGGACGACACGAGCGATCCTGTGCCGCTCGAAAATAGGATTCGGCCCTGTGAGCTGCGGCGACGCCGCGCGGTCAGGCAGCGTGGTGGTACTCGTTGATCAGGCCGTCGAGGATGGGTTGTCGCCGGATCCGGTGGGCCTGGAGGTCGGTGACGGTGGCCGGGGTGGGCGGTTCGTTGGTATCTGGGGGTAGTTGATGTCGGCCCTGGTGGGGGCGGTGCTGGTTGTAGTGGCTGATGTACGCGGTGAGGACTGCATGAGCGTGAGCCTCGTTGTAGATCAGGATCCGTTCGAGGATCTCGCGGCGTAGGGTGCCCACGGCTCGCTCACAGATCGCGTTGGCTCTCGGTGCCCGGGGTGGGCTGAGCAGGATCTCCACATCGTCTGCTTCGAAGACGACGTCGAAGGAGCGGGTGTATTTCGTATCCCGGTCCCGGAGGAGGAAGCGCAGCGAGTCCATCCGACGCCCCAACGTCATGGCGAGGTTCCTGGCCTGCTGCGTGGTCCACTGGGCGGTGGGGTGGGCGGTGACGCCGGCAAGGTCACCGACGACGGGACCGGCGGGGCGGACGCATCTCGAGGCAGCGGCCTGGACGGAATTCGCCGCCGCGCCGCCGCCCTGGACGGCACCATGAAGATCAGCAGCCCGCCGGGCGGGCCGACCACCATCACCGTGGAGCTGCCGTGCGTGTAGTCATCGCCGAGGACAACGTCCTGCTGTCCTGCGGACTCGAACTCCTGCTGAGCTCCCAGGGCTTCGAGGTTGCCGCGATCACGGATGACGCCCCCGGCTTCCTCGCCGCCGTCGAGACCCACCGCCCGGACGTCACCATCGTCGATGTGCGGCTGCCCCCGACCTTCCGCGACGAGGGTATCCGCGCCGCTCTCCGGGCCCGCCGCGACCGCCCCGGACTTCCCGTCCTGGTCCTGTCTCAGTACGTCGAGCAGGAATACGCCGGCCGCCTCCTCTCCGACACCCGCGGCGGCATCGGCTATCTACTCAAAGACCGGGTGAGTCGTATCGCAGAGTTCACCGACGCACTGCGCCGCGTGGCCGCCGGCGGTACCGCCATGGACCCCGAGGTCATCGCCCAACTTCTCGCCGTCCGCGGCGATCCCGTCGACGCCCTCACCCGCCGCGAACGCGAGGTCCTGGCGCTGATGGCCGAAGGGCACGACAACGCCACCATCGCCCAGCGGCTTTTCATCACCGACAACGCCGTCCACAAACACATCGGCAGCGTCTTCCTCAAACTCGGTCTGTCGGCCCGCGACAGCGGCCACCGCCGGGTCCGCGCCGTCCTGGCCTACCTCCGCCGCCACGGCGGCACCGAACCCAGCCCCTGTTGAGTAATCGACCGATTGATGAGCAAGGTCGCTTAGCGGAGGTTCGCGGCTGGATCGACGCCGGATCATGCCCATAAAACGGTGTCAAAAAGTAGGCGTGCTCAAGAAAGACGGCATGACCCTTTTCTGTACGACCTGGCGGGTGCAGCAGCCTCCGGACGACGACACCGCCGACCTCCTCGCCCCTGTTCCGGCCGCACGGACCGGCGATCTTGTGGGATACGCACGTGTGTCCACCAAGGGCCAGTTGCTCGATCGGCAGATTCACGCGCTCACCGATGCCGGATGCAGCCGGATCTTCTCGGACAAGAAGTCCGGCAAGAATGCCGAGCGCGAGGAACTGTGGAAGGCCCTCAACTACCTGCGCGCCGGCGACACCCTCGTCGTCCCGTCGCTGGACCGTGTGGTGCTCGAATAATCATCGCTCCTGGTCAAGCGGCGTATCGGTACTCGTTGATCAGACCGCCGAGGACGCGAGTGCGCAGGACTCTGCGGCTGGTTGGCGCATGGATCGGAGGCAGTTGTTCGTGGGCTTCCGGAGGTAACTGGCTCCGGGCCCGGTGGGGGCGGTGTGCGTTGTAGTGCCTCTGGTATTCGGCCAGGACCTGGCGCGCGTGAGCCTGACCGAAGATGAGGGTGTGGTCGAGGACTTCTCGGCGCAGGGTGTCGATCACTCGCTCGCAGTGGGCGTTCGCCCGCGGCGCGCGGACCGGTGTCTTGATGATCTCGGTGTCCTCCGCTTGGAACACGGCGTCGAAGGACTCGGTGTACTTGCTGTCGCGGTCTCGGATGAGGAAGCGCAGTGAGTCGGTGCGTATGCCGAGGTCAGCGGCGAGGTTGCGGGCTTGCTGGGTGGCCCACGCCGCGGTCGGGTGTGCGGTGACGCCGGCGATGTGCAGGCGCCGGGTGTGGTGCTCGAGGAAGACCAGGGCGTACAGGCGTTGCAGGCCGATGGTGTCGATGTGGAGGAAGCCGCAGGCGATCACGGCGGTGGCCTGCGTGGAGAGGAACTCGCGCCAGGTCGGGCCAGTGCGGCGCGGGGCCGGATCGATTCCTGCGGCGTGCAGGATCTCCCAGACGGTGGAGGCGGCGATCAGGTGTCCGAGCCGGGCCAGTTCGCCTTGGATTCGGTGATGGCCCCAGCGGCTGTTCTCTCGGGTGAGGCGCAGCACGAGCTTCTTGATGGCGGCTTGTGTGGGCGGACGTCCGGGGCCGCGGCGTCGTTTGGAGTAGTCCCAGCGGCGGGCGAGGAGTTTGCGATGCCAGGCCAACAGCGTGCTCGGAGTGATCGGGCAGACCGTGGCCCAGCGGCGGCGGGGGATCAGCGATGAGAGGGCTGCGAACCACAGGCGGTCCGCTGGCTCGTACCGTACTCGTCCTTGTAACTGGCGTCGTAGCACGGCGTTTTCGTGGCGCAGGACGAGAAGTTCAGCGTCTTTCGCTGTGTCTCGTCGTAACAGCACTGCTGGGACGGAGAGAAGACGTCCGGTCACGTGGTACAGGAGCGACACGATCACCCGAGCATGGTCGCAGACCCACGCACCGGCCGTGGCCTTTTGGGCCAGCAGCAATGAATAACCGAGCCCCACACCCGGCTGTCCGTTCTCGGTCGCGGCGGTGCAGCCTTCCAGTGGGTGGTCGGGCAGCCGGCCCTTGGGAGCCCAGGAGGTCTGGCCCTGGGTGTTCCACCCCGCGAGGCCTGCTCCTGACTCGGTGTGGCCGCCGTAGATGCCCCACGCCGCGCTGGCCTGACGTGGAGGCGACTTTCCGAGCCCCACAGGGCGGTGGTGCGGAAGATCCGGCGGTGCCGGAATACTGCCGCTGCACCGCCGTGCGGGGCGGCCAGGACCGGAGGGAGTCACCCGGGCTGTCGAAATCCGGCCATTCAGGAACTCGACACCCTCAGGGAGATGACATGCACAGGTCGACAATGGCAGGCTCTTGATCGGCTGCATGGGGCTAGGCGTTCCCCACAGGGATCTCGCACCGCTGCGGTCATGTCCTCCTCACCGCACCACCAGCTCTACTCGGGCAGTACCCCCTGCCCGGGCTGTCACCGACCGCAACCCCGGTCGCCGCAGAAGGAGTTCCGCGTGAGAAAGACCCCCCGCAAGGCTGTTGTCGCGAGCGCGCTCATAGCGGGCGCCGCGATGATCGCCGTTGCACTCCCCACGTCCGCCACCGCCGGCACCCAGACCGACGCGCCCAAGGCGCAGGTCCGGGCCGGTGCGCTGCAGGTCCAGCTCAGCCCGAGTGAACGCGCCACGCTGCTCGCCGACGCGCAGGCCACCGTCGCCACCACCGCCAGGACCCTGGGCCTGGGCGGCCAGGAGCAACTGCTGGTGAGGTCCGTCCTGAAGGACGCCGACGGCACGGTGCACACCCGCTACGAGCGGACCTTCGCGGGCCTGCCGGTCCTCGGCGGGGACCTCGTCGTCCACGCGGCGGCGAACGGCGCCGTCAAGGGCGTCAGCAAGGCGACCAAGGCGACGGTGAAGGTCGCCTCGACCACCGCCGTGAAGAGCGCCGACTCGGTGAAGACCTTCGCGCTCGGCCGCGCCAAGGCCAAGGGCACCACCGCCCCGAAAGCCGACACCGTCCGCAAGGTCGTCTGGGCCGCCTCCGGCAAGCCCGTGCTGGCCTGGGAGTCCGTGATCGGCGGCGTGCAGCACGACGGCACCCCGTCCGAGCTGCACGTCATCACCGACGCCACCACCGGTGCCAAGCTGTTCGAGTACCAGGGCATCGAGACGGGCACCGGCACCGGCCAGTACAACGGCCAGGTCACCCTCGGCACCACGCTGTCGGGCTCGACCTACGAGATGACCGACGGCACCCGCGGCGGCCACAAGACGTACGACCTGAACGGCGGCACGTCCGGCACTGGCACGCTGTTCACCGACGCGGACGACGTCTGGGGCAACGGCCTGCCGAGCGACCGTCAGACCGCCGGTGTCGACGCCGCGTTCGGCGCCCAGGCCACGTGGGACTACTACAAGGACGTCCACGCCCGCAACGGCATCAAGAACGACGGCGTCGGCGCCTACTCCCGCGTGCACTACGGCAACGCCTACGTCAACGCGTTCTGGTCCGACTCGTGCTTCTGCATGACCTACGGCGACGGCTCGGCCAACGCCAAGCCGCTGACGTCCCTCGACGTGGCCGCCCACGAGATGACCCACGGCGTCACCTCCAACACCGCCGGCCTGATCTACAGCGGCGAGTCCGGCGGCCTCAACGAGGCGACCTCGGACATCATGGCCGCGGCCGTCGAGTTCCACGTGAACTCCGGGACCGACCCGGGTGACTACCTGGTCGGCGAGAAGATCGACATCAACGGCAACGGCACCCCGCTGCGGTACATGGACAAGCCCAGCAAGGACGGCGCGTCCAAGGACGCCTGGTACTCCGGCATCGGCAGCATCGACGTCCACTACTCCTCCGGCCCGGCCAACCACTGGTTCTACCTGGCCTCCGAGGGCAGCGGCGCCAAGGTCGTCAACGGCGTGAGCTACAACAGCCCGACCTCCGACGGCCTGCCCGTCACCGGGATCGGCCGCGACGCCGCCGCGAAGATCTGGTACCGCGCGCTGTCGACCTACATGACCTCCTCCACCAACTACGCCGCCGCTCGCACCGCCACCCTGCAGGCGGCCGCCGACCTGTACGGGCTCGGCAGCGACACCTACAACAACACCGCCAACGCCTGGGCCGCCATCAGCGTCGGCAGCCGCATCGTCCAGGGCGTGACGGTCACCGACCCCGGCCTCCAGACCACGCTGGTCAATAAGTCCGCGAGCCTGCAGATCCAGGCCACCAGCACCAACCCGGGCGCGCTGACCTACACGGCCACCGGCCTGCCGGCCGGCCTGTCGCTCAATGCCTCCACCGGCCTGATCTCCGGCACCCCCACCACGCTGGGCACCAGCACGGTCACGGTCACGGTCACGGACTCGACCAACGCCTCCTCCACCGCGACGTTCACCTGGAACGTCGTCAGCGTGATCAAGACCTTCGAGAACACCACCGACGTCGCCATCCCGGACGGGGGCGCCGCGGTCTTCTCGGACGTCAACGTCACCGGGATCGCCGGCAAGGCACCGAGTGCCCTCAAGGTCGACGTGGACATCAAGCACACCTGGCGCGGTGACCTGGTCATCGACCTGGTGGCCCCTGACGGCACGCTGTACCGCCTGAAGGGTTCCAACATCAGCGACTCGGCCGACGACGTGCTCGCCACCTACACCGTGAACGCCTCCAAGAAGACCGCCAACGGCACATGGAAGCTCAAGGTCCAGGACGTGTTCAGCGGCGACAGCGGCTTCATCAACAGCTGGAAGCTGACCTTCTGACCTCAGTAGCAGCTGACTGAGGCGGCGGGACCCCTCCCGCCCGGGCCCGGCCGGCCATGACCGGCCGGGCCCGAACGCTGCTCCGGGCTCCGGGCCGCGAGACCCGGGACGAATTGCAGATCCACCTGGTCCCTGTGCTGCTGGACGGTGGAGTGCGGCTGTTCGGAGTGCGGCCGTTCAAGGAGATAGGCGACCATACCCGCGAGTTCGAGACCACCAGGGTCATCGACCTCCCCGGGGTCGCCCACCTCCGGCTACGCCCCGTCAAGTGACGGCCGGCGGCCCGGTGCGGACCGCCGGTCGCCCAGCTCAGTGCGCGTCGCGGATGAGGGAACGCACCAGTCGGCACGTGGTGCTGGACGGCGGGTGGCTCCCGATCCGGGCGGCGGTGGCGCATATCCGCCGGTTACGAGCCTGCTCGGCGCCGTAGACACCCGTGTCGAGCAGAGTGATGGCCAGGCGCATGTCCTTCAGGCTGCAGTTGTGGTTGTGGGACTCGTACCATTCGCGCGGCTGCCCGGCAGGCAGCCGCTTCTTCTTCAGCGGCTTCGTCGTGACTGCGGCTACGGCCATCAGCGACGTCCAGCCGGCCGGTGGCCGGGAAGCCCCGGACCTCACGGTGCGTGCCCCGGATCGTCAGCCGCACCCCGACCTGGTCGCCCGACCGAAGACGTCGTCCATCGGACCTCGAAGTCGGGGAAGGCGGCGGGCAGCACCTCGGCGTTCCGCCGCCACGCGTCGCGTCCCCGCATCTGGAAGGGCATCCCCGCGATGTTGATGGCGAAGTCTTCCGTCACCAGCCGGGTGCAGGCGTCGAGGTCATGGCGGTTCAGCGCGGCGAAGGCGGCACGGACGAGCGCCACGGGGTCCTGGCCGGGCCGGGGCGCGGGCGTGGGGATGTGGCCGGTCATGGCGGGTCCTTCGTCGGGTCGGCGGTGGGCGGGGACCGCGGCCTGGCCCCGTTCCACTGCCGGATCGCGTCCCCGCCCTGTCCCTGCGCCCACGCCAGGGTCGACTTGTAGATGGTCAGCGCGGTGGCGGCGTCGTGGAAGCAGTCGCGCGCCTCCAGCCACTTCCGGGGCCCGCCCTTGAAAGCGGCCCGGAACGCGTCGCCGGCCTTTCCCGACGAGCCGTCGGTGGTGTCGATTCGCTTGAGACCCTCGTCGGTCGAGTGCAGGGGGTCGCCGTAGCTCTTCAGCCAGGCGGCGGTCGAGGTGATCGCCTCCGGGTCGTCCGGTACGAGCTCCTTCGGGTCGCACGTCTGTCCGAGGTCCTTCGCCGTCACTTCGCCCCCGGATCCTCGCCGTTGTCACGGCTGAGCGTGCCGCTCAGATGCCCGGCAAGCTGCCCTTCGAGCTGGCCGTAGGCCTTCACGCTCGCGTTGAGGCGCTGGGAGACCTGCGTGGCGTCCTTCGCCAGGTTCTCCACGCCGATCTCCCAGCGGGTGCAGAACTTCCCGAGGACGTCGGCCAGATGAACGTGGCCGACGTCCTCCTTCTTGTGGCCGAGATCGCTGACCTCACGGCCTGCCGTTCTCGACCTGGAGTCTGGCCAAGCTGGCCGAACAGCAGGAGGACGGATCCGGCGGCGCGGACGTCCAGGGGCAGGTCGGTGTCGGTCAGGCACTGCTGGAGGAGTTCGTCCAGTTTTCCAAACGGGTGCGTGTCCGTGTTGCTCCTGACCAGGGCCATCACATCGCGTATATATCCGTGACGTCAGGTGTCAGGGACATTCGTCACGCTGCTGGGCTGAGCATCCATCCGGGTTCCCTACTGCGGCCAGTGGGAGACCCTCTCCACCGGCATACAGGCGATCAACAAGTCCCACGCCAAGATCCGTGTCCTTGTAGAACCGGCCGTCGCGACCCTCAAGGGATGGCGACCGCTACGCAAGCTCCGCAGCTTGACCACCCCCCTCACCCTGCGCAGCACCTCCGACGGCAGCCGGTGCAGCAACGCCGCCAAGAACGCTCGATCGCCCGGGGTGAACCGCACCCTGTCTTTGCCGAGTTGACGCTGAAGCACCGTGATCTGATGGCGCAGGGCAAGGATCTCCGCGTCCTTGTCCCGGTCGCTCATCGGTAACAGGCGGACCATGGCGAACGCTTGGGTCACGGTCAGGTAAGCCAGTCGCAGCAGCACGACCGACCATCATGTCGGGGCAATCACCAGCTGCGCGAGAACACCCCCTCGAGCCCCGCGCCCGAGACCCCGCACACCCCCGCGCACCGCCTCCCACCAGGACGGATGAGGATTTCGGCAGGGGCAACGCCCTCACACCGGGCGTCTACTCGACGCAGCTCCGCGCCACTGGCGTGGGAGCGGCCATCAGTGTCGATCGCGTGGGCGCCATCGTCGCTCCCTCCGCGGCGGGTTGGCTGCTCCACTCCGGCTGGACACCACAGGGGCTTTACGTAGCCACTGGTGTTGTATTCGCCGCAGCGGGTCTACTCGTGTTCGCCATGCGCGCGAAGCGGCCCGGAAAGGACGCCGCACTCATGGCGGAGCCCGCTCCCTCGGCTTCATAACGTTCCAGCAATCCGGAGAACACGCGGACGACGTCCTCAGATGCTGACGCGTCTGTGGGCGTCGTCGCAGACACCTGCACCTCGCCCGACGACGGGCCGGCGTCCTCTTCGCGATGCTCCGCGACGACGCCTATTCAACGAACCCCAGCCAGCAGCCGCCGTCGCCTGACCAGCGGCTCAGCCAAGAGCACGACTCGCTCGGCCTCGACATCGAAGCCGAGCACCGGACAGCCATAGCCGCCTCGTCCAGCGGCGCCCCCACCTGATTCACAGGGCCGTCGGCCGTTCCGGACGGTGCAGTTGGCCGACGTCACGGACAAGGTCCAGGCCGAGGACGCGGTCGAGATGGGCGAAGGTCTCGAACTTGGCACCGGCCGGTACGTCGGACCGTCCCGCCACATCGGCCAGCAGATCCAGCACTGCGTCGACACCGAGATCGTCGACGAGCGCCGCATGTGACTGTCGCAGCAGGTCGGCGGGGATCGGCCTGGACGGCTCCTGCGCCCAGTCGGCCACCTGCCGGCGCCACCGCCGCAGTGTCCGCCGGGCGTCGGCCATCGCTCCACCGGTGACCGTGACAGGTGTGCCGTAGCGGCGGCCGAGCAACAGCAGGCGCACAGCCAGTGGATCGGCGACCTCCGGTACGAGTACGTCCGGAAGATCCGGGGAGAGAAGGTGGCCGGGGTCGGGGACACCCTCGTCCAGCGGCGCCGTGCTGACCTGCCCCACATCGATCCGGACCCCGCCCATGACGTCGTCCGTGTCGGTGCCCTGGGCGACCACATGTACGTCGGCGGGGCCGCCGAGCGCCCCGTCCGGATGGTGGCCTCCGACGACGACGGGCGGATGGATGCCGAGCACGGCCATGACGCGGTCGAGCGCCCGGGCCTGATCGTCCGTCAGGTCCGGGGTGGTAAGGACCGTGACAACCTGCAGGCCGTTCAGCTCCGCGGTGCGCGCCAGTACGTCACCGATCAGCGGCACACGCAGGTACACCGGACCGACCCCGGTGCCGATGGCCGGCAGATGGACGCAACTGCGCAGCAGGCGGCGTGGTGCGGCGGGGATCTCCACGGGGTGACCGGTTCGGGTGTCGGCGATACGCAGCATGTTCCGAGGCTAACTTGACTCTGTCGGGGATCTTGGGGTTTCCCGGTGCGGCAGCGTGATCAGTGGGCATGCTCGGGGTTGTTTCGAAGGCCGATGCAGTTGTCGAGGTGTCCGTTGTCCGTCCGTCCCCGTTCCGGTGAGCAGGTCCCGTCTCTGACTGCGCAGGTCGCGCGGGCGAGCAATCCGGGTGGCACGACAGCGATGTGGGTGAGAGACCGGCTGGACGGGCTGTGGTGCGACAAGGACTTCGCCGGCTGGTACCCGCGCGACGGGCGCCCCGGCCTCTCGCCCGCCCAGCTGGCCACCGTCTGTGTGCTGCAGTTCCTGCTCGACCTGTCGGACCGTCAGGCGGCCGAGGCGGTGCGCTGCCGCATCGATTTCAAGTACGCCCTGGCCATGGAGCTGGACGATCCAGGCTTCCATCACAGTGTCCTGGCCGACTTCCGTGAGCGCCTCGCCCAGGGCGATCGCGCCGACCGCCTGCTCGACCTCGCACGGGCCCGTCTCAAGGACGCCGGGCTGGTGCGCGAACGCAGCACGCAGCGCACCGATTCCACCCATGTTCTGGCCGCGGTGCGCGACCTGACCCGGCTGGAGCTGATCACCGAGGCGGTGCGGGCCGCCCTGGAAGAGCTCGCCGGCACCGCCTCGCACCTGCTAGCCGGCCTGGTGGACCAGGAGTGGGGACGCCGCTACGGCCGTCCGGTACGCCTGGGCAAGAACCCCACCCGGCCCAAGACCAGGATCAACACAACCGGCGACGACGCCTTACGGCTGCTGGAGCATCTCCGCGGGCACGGGGCAGGCCGCGCGTTCGGTCCCCGGGTCCAGGCCCTGCGGCAGATCATGGTGCAGAACTACTACCGCGACGCGGCGGGCCGCCTGCGCTGGCGCACCGACGACGACGGCGGGCTGCCGCCCTCGTCCCGCGCGATCATCTCCCCCTACGACCCCACGGCCCGCTACGCCCGTCGAGGGCAGACCACCCGCTGGAAGGGGTTCGTCGCCCATCTCACCGAGACCTGCTCGTCCGACGGCGCCAACGTGATCACGGACGTGGCCACCACCCCGGCCACCACCAACGATGCCCAGGCCCTGCCCGGCATCCACACCCGCCTGGGGCGCCGCGGCCTGCTGCCCGCCGAGCACCTCGTCGACGGCGGCTACACCTCCCTGGTCCACCTGGAACAGGCCGCCCGAGAACACCAGGTCACGGTCACCGGACCGCTGCCGGGCAACCCCACCCGCCAGCACCGCAGGAACGAAGGCTTCGGGGCGACCCAGGCACCGAGATCCACCCCGAGGTCGCGCCCCGGCCGGGCGACGTGATGGTCTCCAAGAGGCGGGCGAGCGCGTTCTCGGGCAGCGATCTCGACGTGGTGCTGAGGGCACGCGGTATCGACAGCCTCGTGCTCACCGGCATCGCCACCAGCGCTGTGGTGCTGTACACCCTGTGCCAGGCGAACGACCTGGACTTCGGCCTCACCGTCCTCTCCGACGCCTGTCTGGACACCGACCCAGAGGTGCACCGGGTCCTCATCGAGCGACTGTTCCCGCAGTGGGCAGATGTCGTCACCGTCGACGACTGGCTCAATGCGATCGCACCCCGATAGCGGCAGACCAACGACAGGGAGTCGGCCGAGGCCGTCGCCCGGGTCACCGGCGAGTTCTGTGAGGAGGCCGCCAAGCGCTACGACGCGCAGGATCCTTGGGGGCCGAGCCCCCTCGATCACGGAGGTCAGCGTCTGAAACCGCTTCAACTTCGCCACCCGGCAGGCGCCAGGCGCGGTGCCGGACCTGACACAGGGTCCACGTCCCGGGCGTCGCGGCCGAGGACGGGCTGGAGTTCAGGTGAGCGGGGCCGCCTTCGCGTTCCAGTCGATGTGGTGGTCGAACTGCCAGGCCATCTTCTCCGGGTTGATCAGCTTCATGGTCGCCGGCATCACGAGGTCGCGCAGTACGCGGCCGACCGGGCCCGCGGTCTTGTTGCTGTTCGTGCGGGCGCCGAGTTTGATGATGCGTTCGACGCGGGGGCGGCGCAGTTGTTCGTACGTCGAGAAAGCCTGGTCGTAGGGCAGGTCCCTGAGGCAGCGCGCCAGTTCGACGGCGCTTTCGGTGGCGATGGAGGCGCCCTGCCCGGAGCTGGACGAGGCGGCGTGGGCCGCGTCGCCGATCAGGGTTATGCGGCCGCGGGTCCAGGTCGGGACCCTTGGCATGTTCTCCATCGGGCCGGTGATGAGGAGCTGGCGGGGGTCGGTACGGCTGATCATCTCGAGGGCGGGGGTGCGGTCGTCGGCGAAGGCGGTCTGCAGGGTACGCATCCACTCCTTCGCGCCGATCGCCTGGGCCTCGGCGACTGTCATCGGGAGGACGTGGGGCAGGTTCACGAACCACATCGCCGAAGAGTCGTCGAAGACCTGGTAGCCGAAGAAGGCGCGCTTGCCGAAGCACATGTACATGACGCCGTTGGTGGAGGGAAGTCCGGATTGGTGCATCCGGGCTCCGAAGCAGACCAGGCCGGCGTAGTTCGGCTGTGGCGCGACCGGGTCGATGAGGGGGCGGACCGTGGAGCGGATGCCGTCGGCGCCGATCAGGATGTCGGCGCTGGCCTGCGTACCGTCCGCGAAGTGCGCGGTGACGCCGGAGTCGGTGTCCGTCGTGTCGGTCAGCCGCTTGCCATGGTGGATGGGTACCGAGCGGCGCTCCGCCTCGTCGTAGATCGCACGGTAGAGATCGGCGCGCCAGACGAACTGCAGCGACGGGAGGCGGGAGGGCGGGGCGAACTGTGCGAGGTGCTTGCCCGTCCAGCTCCGGAGGCCCATGGCGGTGACCGGTGTGCCGATGGCGCGGACGAGGTCGCCCGCGCCGATCGCGTCGAGGGCGTTCTGGCCGTTCGGGGCGATGGTCATGCCGCCTCCGGCCCCGTCGGCCGTGGAGTCGTACGCCTCGTAGACGGCGGCCTCGATACCTGCGTGGTGGAGGGCCATCGCGGCGACGGGGCCCGCGATACCGCCGCCGATGATGAGCGCTGTGCGGGCTTTGCTCATGCGGGTCATGACTGGTGCCCCCTGGTCGGGTCGTCGATCGTCGGTACGCCGCCGGTCTTGTGGGCGCGGCGCACATCCTGGACGTATGCATGGGAGAACATCGCCGACAGGATCGCGATGCCACCGCGGTGGATGCGGATCTCGCTGTTCGTCGCAGAGCCGGACAGATGGATACGGCGGCCGGTCTCCTTGTCGCCGGTGGATGAGGACCGGGAGTCCTTGATCTTGCCGCGGGCGGTCCACCTCAGGTTCCAGTAGTCAATGGCGGTGCTGTCGTCGAGGAGCAGCTTGACCATGGCCCGGTCCATGTCGATGTGAATCTGGATGTCGTCGGGGAGGCCGGGGGAACGGAGGTCGAGGACAGCAGCCCCATGGCGGGCCTTGACCGCGAAGCGGCCAGCCTCGGTCCAGCTTCCCAGGTGCTTGACGAGGTCGTGGTCGCAGTGGATGCGCTCGGTGAGGGACATCTCGGTGGTTCCTCTCTGGGCGGCGCTGCGTTGACCATTTGATAGTTGCACTGCAACTAATGTCTCGTCAACTAGTCCTTCTGAGGCTAAAGTGAAGTCCATGACTTCATCTGCTCCCCGCAGCTCGCCCCTCGCCCTGACCGTCCTGGCCCTGCTGCATTACAAGCCGCTGCACCCGTACGGCATCCAGCGCCTGGTCAAGGACTGGGGCAAGGAACAGGTCGTCAACGTCAGGCAGCGTGCGAGCCTCTACCGCACGATCGAGCGACTCAATGGCGACGGGCTGATCGCGGTTCGCGAGACAGAGCGCGATCAGCAGTACCCCGAGCGAACCGTGTACGAAGTCACTGACGCGGGGCGCGAGACCGCCCGCGCCTGGCTGGAGGAGATGCTCTCCGCGCCCAAACAGGAATTCCCGGAGTTCCCGGCCGCCCTGTCAAATCTGCTGCTGCTCACGCCGGAAGAGATGGCGAACGTACTGGAGCGGCGGGCCGACGCACTCGCGGAGAAGCTCGACGGACTGGAAGCGGCCATGGCCGCAGAGGCGGATCAGGGGCTGCCGCGCATCACCCGCCTTGAGACCGAGTACCTGCGAGCCGTAACGGCCGCGGAGCTGAAGTGGGTGCGCGCGGTGGTCGAAGACTTGCGAGCCGGCGGGCTCGCGTGGTCGAAGGATCAGCTCGACGCCCTCGCGGCGGGGGCGGTGCATCAGTGAGCCCGCCCCCGGAGGTTCCGGGGACGGCCTGAAGCGTTGCGCTCTCGCGGGGTCAAACCCCAGCCGTTTGTCCCATCGCATGCCAGTTGGCAGCCGGCAGGTCTCCAACCTGTCGGGCTGCCAGGTGGTTTGGGAACGGAGTCGCAAGTCATTCTCAAACGAGTTGGCTCTTGCGGAACCGGAGTCCGTGGTGAGGCCCCATCCGGGACTCGTTCACCGCTCGCCGGCAGCCTCCAGGATCGCGCGGAGGCGCGACAGGCATTCGCTGGCGAAGGCGGGATAGGTGCCCCAGTAGTACGACACCCCGCTGACTCCGACGGCGATGGCCCACGCCCGGGCACGCAGCCACGTCACGTCGCCGAGGCTCATGGCGTCCCAGTACGCCTGTCGAGCCCCGGGTGGAAGGTCCCACAGAGGCGAGTGCTCGGCGTCGGGAAAGCCGACTGAGAGGCCTCCGAAGTCGATGACCGCCTGCAGCTTTCCCTGCTGAACCAGAAGGTTGGTGGGTTTCAGATCTCCGTGGAGCCACACCTGCCGGCCGGATGGCTCGGGCAAAGCGAGCGCACTCCGCCACAGGTGTCGCAGGTACGCGATGTCGAGGTCGAGACCCTGGATCGTTCGACAGTCGTCGAAGCACCCACTGATCCACCGGTCACAAGCTTGCAAGCCACCTCCGCGGTACCAGCTGAGCTCGCCCTGACGAGCGGCTCCCATCAGGGGAATGGAGTGCAGCCTCTGCACGATCGCTGCCAGGTCGGCCCCGAAGGCGGGCCAATCGGTGACCGATCCCAGGCTGGCTTCATCGCCATCGATCCAGCGGTACACCGACCAGACGAGCGGGAAGGCGGAACTCGGGGTACCGGCGTGCACCGGCTCCGGGATGCGACAGGGAAGATATGGCGCCAACCGCGGCAGCCACGTCTGCTCCTTCCGTACGGCCTTCGCCTTGTCCGGGGTGCGCGGCAGCCGCATGAGCAGCTGGTTGCCGAGCCGGTACATCGTGTTGTCCGTGCCCGCACCGGCCGGCGAGATGGGGAGGGCGGCCCATTCCGGTCGCTGCTCCCGCAACAGCGACCGGACGACCGCCTCATCCACACGGATCTCGTTCTCATGGAGTGTCACGGTGAGAGCCTTCTGCCCGGGCCTCGCCGCCGCCAGTGATTTTCCCAAGGCGGTCGCCGCTCAGAACACGATCCGCTGAGAATCTGCCAGGTCAGGTGAGACCGAGTGAGAATCTGCCAGCTTCAGTGCGACAGGACACCGTTCGTCTCACTTCTGTGTCCTTTGGGCCGGACGAGGGACATCGCCTGTGAGAAAAGGACACAGAAAGCGCGAACCTACACGTTCCCCCACTTCCCGTCCGGCCGCCGCGACTTGATCGACACAACGGCGTGATCGTGCAGCAGCGGATTCCCGGACCTGGACTCGTAGTGCCGGAAGACCGCGATGATCAGCCCGTCCTTCACCGGGGCGCGATGCTTGCCGCCGCTCCCCCACCGGATCTGCGCGACCGACTCCTCCAGCCACGCCAACGTCTTGTCCCGGGCGATGTCCTGGCACAGCTCCAGCACCCCGCGGGTCCCGTCATCGGACAGCGCCCACGCGGCCTGAGCGGAGATCCACCGGCGGGGGCTGACCAGCCGGCCCCGCAGGCCGCCCTGCCCCCATCCCCGCCGCCACCACCTGGATCGGCCGCCGAGCGCCTCCTCGATCTGGTGCGCCGGGACGGCCTCACGGTGCGCCCCACCCAGACGGTCGGCCGGGTCGAACTCGACGGCCTGATGGAAGTCGCGGAGGTCCGGGTGACGCAGGGGTGACGTGGGGCTGACCTGACCGGGCGTCCGTTCGGCCCCGGCGGCCGACCATGCCGCGGCACCTCGGGACGGGGACGCCACGGCGCAAAGGCGTTGTTCGTCTGATACGACTTCAGCGCGAGCAGCAGCGCGGGCTGGTGCTCGTCAGAGTCCGTGACCTCCTCGGCCCAGACCGGTCTCCCTCGCCAGTCGCGCGTCGAAGTAGCGGCGCGAACCTCCGTCGAATTCCGGGATCTCGATGGTCAGCAGCGACCCAGCCGGAAGTACAGCCACACGCAGTGCGAGATCACCTCGACCGGATACCGGTGCCCCTTGTACGACGGCGACATGCCCTCCACGGACGACCCCCTCCACCGTGATCAGCCCGAGGATCCTCCCACCCTGTCAGCCAACGTGACAGCGCCGGGTGAAGTTCTTCAACTGGATCGGCACGATGTGGAAGAGGTCGCTGTCGTTCGAGACACCGATGCTCTGGGCAACGGGTTTTCTGGTCAACTTCGTCTTCGGCGGTCTGACCGGAGTCATCCTGGCGTCACCGCCGCTGGACTTCCACGTATCCGACTCCTATTTCGTGGTCGCGCCCAAGTTCACCGGCAAGATGCTCGACGAACGCCTCGGGAAGGTCACCTTCTGGGTGCTGACGATCGGTTTCCACCTCACGTTCCTCGTCCAGCACTGGCTGGGTGCCCAGGGAATGCCCCGCCGGTACGCGGACTATCTGGCCGCCGACGGATTCACCGCGCTCAACACCGTCTCCACCATCGGATCGATCCTGCTCGGCCTGTCCTTCCTTCCCTTCCTCTACAACGTCTGGAAGACCTCCCAGTACGGCGAACGGGTGACCGTCGACGACCCCTGGGGAGTCGGCCGTTCGCTGGAGTGGGCCACGTCCTGCCCGCCTCCCCGGCACAACTTCGTCTCACTGCCCCGAATCCGCAGCGAGAGCCCGGCATTCGACCTGCACCATCCGGAGATCGCCGCACTCGACCACGCGGGGACGCACTGAGCCGGAGAGTCACGCCGAGGACAGCCCGGTCCGGCGAGATCCGAACGCCCTTTTCACAGCCGCCCGTGCGTTTTTCCTTTTGTTGCCATGCACATCTTCCGGAATACGAAATTCCGAATTGGTGTGCGAATTCAGAGGAGTTACGCTCCCCCCTCCAATGATCCATCTGAGGGGAATCTGTGAGACCTGCTGCTCGGACCGGCCGATCCGGAAGAAGACCGGGGGCGACGAGACCGTCCCGCTGGGCGGTCGCCGCCACCCTGACGGCCCTGTTGGCGACCTCCTCGCCTCTGCTGTCCTCCGCGGCCTCGGCCGACCCCAAGAGCGAAGGCCCGGACGCGGTCGCTGCCCGACAGGAGGAACCCCAGGCCCGGGTCGAGCTTCTCTCGGAACGCACCGCGTCGACCACCACCTGGGCGAATCCCGACGGCACCACCACGGTGGAGTCCTACACCGGCCCCATACGCGTGAAGCAGTCCGACGGCGGCTGGAAGCCCGTCGACACCACCCTCGTCGCAGACGGCGGCACGATCCGCCCCAAGGCCGCAGCGGCTGACATCACCCTCTCCGGAGGCGGGAAGAGCCGGCTGCTGGCCGAAGTCTCCCGGGGCGACAACTCCCTCAGGCTCGACTGGAACGGCACGCTGCCCGCACCCGAGCTGAACGGGGCCACCGCCACCTACCGGAACGCCGTCGAGGGCGGCGACCTCGTGGTGACCGCCCTCAAGGAGGGAATCTCCCACTCGGTCGTCCTCAACGAGCGCCCCGACGGCCCGGTGACCTACGAACTGCCGGTCCAGGCCGACGGCCTGACGCTTGAGAAGGCCTCCGACCAGAGGCTTCTGTGGAAGGACGCCACGGGGAAAGCCGTCGCCACCGCGCCGGTCCCGGTGATGTGGGGCTCCGGCGAGCGGGGCGGTACCGGCGAACCCGAGCACCTGGCCGCGATCGACGTCACCGTGAAGCGGGAACCCCACGGAGACGGGCAGGTGCTCGTACTGAAGCCGGACCCGGCCTTCCTCTCCGACCCGGACCTGGAGTACCCGCTCACCATCGATCCGACCGACTCCCTCCTCGGTCCGGTCACCGACACCTGGATCCAGTACGACGACTACCTCACCTCACAGCGAGGCTCGACGGAGCTGAAGTCCGGTACGTACAACGGAACGGAGAAGGCCCGCTCGTTCCTCAAGTTCGACGCGGCCAAGTACGCCGGCAAGCACATCCTCGACACCGACCTGCGGCTGTACTCGTACTACTCCTCCACCTGCAGCACCGCCAACTCCGGTAACCAGGTGCGCCGGATCACCACCACCTGGGACCCGTCGGCGGTTTCCTGGTCGGCCCAGCCGTCGACCACCACGACCGGTGCCGTCACCTCCACCGCCGCCAAGGGCTACAACAGCAACTGCCCGGCCGGTCTCGTCTCCTGGGACGTGGACGCCATCGTCCAGGCCTGGGCCGACGGCCAGCCCAACTACGGCGTGCGGATCGCCGCGGTCGACGAAGCCGATCCGCTGACCTGGCGCCGCTACCATTCGGCGAACCAGACCGACGGATCCCACAACGCGGCCTACGAGCCGTCTCTCTCGGTGACCTACAACAGCCTGCCGGGCACTGCCGCCGCCGTCGCGCCCGCCTCCGGAAGCCTCACCTCCGACACCACGCCCACCCTGTCCGCGAAGGCATCCGATGCCGACGGCCAGCAGCTCACCCACACCTTCGAGGTGTGGACCAGCACCGGTACCTCCGCCCTGCGCACGGGCACCTCGGTCGCCGTGGCCTCCGGAGCAGCCGCGACCCACACGGTCGAGGCGCTGCCCGCAGGTTCGTACAAGTGGCGGGCCAGAGCCTCGGACGGCACCGACACCGGCGCGTGGTCCGCCTGGCAGACCTTCACCGTCGACACCACCGCCCCCACGGCCCCCACCATCACCTCCAGCAGTCATCCCGTGGCCGCCACCTGGTACACCGCCTCCTCCTTCTCCGGCTCGCTCGCCGCCACCGACGTCTCGGGCATCGCCGGCTACGCGGTGAAGATCGACCAGAACGCCACCACCAGCCCCGGCACCACCGTCACGCAGACTGCTACGGCCCTCGCCCGGACCGGCCTCGTGGACGGAACCTGGTACGTCCACGCGGCCGCCGTCGACAAGGCCGGACTCTGGTCCGCCGCCCGTCACTTCTCCCTCCAGGTCGACGCCACCGCGCCCGGCGCCCCCGGCGGTCTGACCTCCACCACCCATCCGGTGGCCACCAGCGCCTACGCGAACCGAACCGCCTCCTTCACCTGGTCCGCTCCCGCCGACCTGTCCGGTGTGGCGGGCTACGCCGTGACCGTGGACCGGACGGCCGAGTCCCTTCCCCCGACCTCCGGGACCCCGCAGACGTCCGCGTCGTACACCGCGACCACCGATGCCGACGGCACCTGGTACGTCCATGTCCGGGCCAAGGACACGGCAGGCAACTGGTCCTCCACAGCGGCCCATCTGCCGTTCAGGGTGGACATGAACCTGTCGCCCAGCCCGGTGATCACCTCCTCCTCCCATCCCGACCAGACGCGGGCCTACCGCAGCGGTGACCTGACTGCCTCCTGGACGGCGCCTCCCGGCTCCTCCGCCGGCTACAGCCTGGTCGTCGACAAGGTCTCCGACACCGTCCCCGACGCCCAGCCCGAGACCACCGGCACCACCCACCGGGCGCAGCTCACCGAAGGCACCTGGTACCTGCACGTCCGGGGCATCGACGGCAACGGGAACGGCGGCGCCACCTCGCACTTCCGGGTCGTCGTGGACACCACCGCCCCCGACGCCCCGGCCGTGACCTCGGCGGACTACCCCGCCGACGCCTGGGCCGGCGATGCGGGGGTCACCGGCTCGTTCCAGGTCACCCCACCCGGAACCGACACCGCGAGCCTCGCCTACCGGGTGGACGGCGGCGCCTCCACCACGGTCCCCGTCACCGGCAGCCCGGTCGAACTGCGGATCACTCCGGCCACGGCCGGCAGCCATCTGCTCACCGTCACCGCCACCGACCGGGCGGGCAACGTCTCCGCCGAGACCTCCAGGGCCTTCCACGTCGGGCGTGCGGCCATCACCGCCCCGGGCAACGGCGATATCCTCGTCGGCTCGGTGGACCTCGCGGTCAGCAGCCCCGCCGGACTCACCGAGGTCACCTTCCTGTGGCGAAAGTCGCCCACCGCGGTCTGGGAATCCATCCCGGCCGACCAGGTGACCCTCGTCTCCGACGGCTCGGCGGTGACCTGGCCCGTCCACCTCACCAACGGCGTCACGCCGAAGCTGGTGTGGGACACATCCTCCCTGTCCGGTAGCAGCAGCCTGCAGATCGGCGCCCGCTTCGGCGGCCCGGCCTCGCTCCCGCTCGCGGAGCCCGTGTCGGTGACGGTGGACCGCATCGAGATCATCGAGGGCGGCTCCGGGACCGACGTCCAAGAAGCGCAGCCCGCGCAGGCGTACGCCCTGGAGGAAGCCACGGCCCGTGCCGCCGCGGCACCCGATGTGTTCGCCCCGCCGTACATCGACCGGACCACCCAGACGGTGGTGGCTCCCGTCGTGGACGCCGGCGCGCTCGCGGAGGCCGCCGCACCGATCCAGGTGGTCGAGGCACCGGCCGACGAGGGCACCGGAACCCCGGACGAGGGTGCCGAGGGAGAGGCCAAGCCGGACGGTACGCCCGGCGAGTCCGAGTCACTCCCTGCCCTGCCCGCAGACGATTCCGCCGAGAGCACCGGAGAGGAGAACTACGCCCTGGAGGAGCCGAGCGGGCAGGAAGAAGCCGACCAGCCCGCCCCGGGCACCCCCAGCGTCACCGTGCAGGTCACGCCGGAAGCCGAGGTCGTCGCCCACAGCCTCGCCTCGCTGGAGTCCGTCCGCGACGAGGTACTGCAGCTTCCGGAGAGCGAACTGCCCGGCAGCTCCGCGCTCCGACTGGCCTACGTCGACCCTGAGAACAACCGGGTGGTGGTGGAGACCGAGACCGTCGACAGTCCTCTGGCCACCGCCCTCGGAGAGCGGTACGGCTCCGACGCCGTCGCCGCGGAGCTCGTTCCCACGACCCCCGTGGAGACGTTGGACCGCCGCAACGACACCTCGCCGTACTACGGCAGCGGGCGGATCAAGTCGTACCTGACGACCAGTTCCGCCACCTGGTGCACCGCGGGCTTTCCCTGGCGGTACGACGGCAAGTGGTACATGCTCACCG